>JBCCLY010000785.1:0-2117 GCA_039026655.1 Cyanobacteria bacterium P01_C01_bin.38
GGAAAACTGGGCGATCGCCAAGCTATTCCACCCCTCACAAATGCTCTTAAGGATAACGATCCTTGGATGCAACTGGCAACCAATTGGGCATTAATCAGATTGAGGCAAAATCAAGGTTTGCCTGTTGTGGGCAAATTGCTACAATACCCTAACAATTCAGTGCAACGTGAGGCATTGTCTCAGTTAAAATACTATGGTTCTCAGTCAGCACCCTATCTTTTACCTTATTACAAAAAAGGGTTAGACTCCGCCGATGATAATAAACGCAATCAAACAATTATTGAAGTTGGAAGAATGGGAGTAGCTGCGTTGGATATAGTTCCTAAACTGCGGACAATTCTTAGCGGCAATCAGAAAAACTCACCAGGTTATGCCGCCACAATTTTAGGTGAAATTGCACAGGATACGGCTACGGCTAGGCAAAATGGTAATCTTTCCACCCAAGAGGCACAAAAAGCTATCGCAGAATTCACCAAAGTTTTGCGAATCATGGAAGCTCCCAATGCTCGGTTTAATCGCCAACCACGCGATAGAGTTCGCAATGCCCTAAATAGACTTAAAAATAGTAGATAAAATCCTAACTCCCAACTCCTAACTCCTAACTCCTAACTCCTAACTCTTAACTTCCAACCCCATATCTTCCAACCCTTTTCTTAATTGCTCTGCTGCAAAGAGATTGTTTTGCTTGTTGTGTAAATGAATTGCTTCTTTAAATGCAACTAAACTATCATCTACATAACCAGCTTTTAATAATACAACCCCTAAATTTTGATAAGCTTGAGCATATTTTGGATTTAAATCGATAGCTTTAACATAAGCTGCAATAGCTTCTTTAAATAAACCCATTTCTTTTAACGTCATTCCTAAATTGTAATATCCAGAAGTGAAAGAAGGGTCGATTTTTATAGTTGTTTCGTAAGCTTTTTTAGCACCTTTTAAATCTCCTTTGTCTTTAAGTAGATTGCCAAGATTATTGTATGCTCCTAACTTGAGTATGGGATAAATCGGTAGTTTAATTGCTGCTTGATAATGGGCGATCGCCTGATGATAATTTTTCATTCGATTGTAGGCAATACCCAAGTGGTAATAAAGTTCGTACAATATATCGTGATTTTCGCTACTTAAGGAAACTCCCTTCGATAGCAGCTGGATACTTTCAGGAATTTTCCCTAAATCCATATATAATGCTCCTAATTTGCTACAAACATAAGCATCATCGGGATTATTTACTAAAAACTCTTCCATCGATGTTTGAGCTTTAACAAGTTTATTTTTGCGAGTAATTTGGCTTTCTTGATAGCCTGAATGTAAAATCGCAATTCCTTGTATATAACCTATCTGCCAATTTGGTTCTTTAAGTAAAATTTCTGATACACTATCATCAACTAAAGCATGATAGGGGCGTGAAAATTTAATATCGGGGTGATTGCGAAACAGCCGCGAAACCATAGAATAAGGCGATTGTGCCGCACCAATTTCTTCGCGTACCAAATTAATCAACAGATATTCTTCACTTCTCATTACTTCCCTTAATTGGGGGATAATTTCTGGTGCTAAAGTTTCGTCGGCATCTAAAACTAAAATCCAGTCACCAGTTACATATTTTAAAGCTTCATTACGAGCAGCACTAAAATCATTACACCATTCAAAATGATGTATCTTAGCACCATATCCTTGAGCAATTTTTACAGTTTTATCAGTTGAACCAGTATCTAATATTACTATTTCGTTAACAAACTTTTTGGCGCTGCTCAAACATTTTGCTAGCGTCGATTCTTCATCTTTTACAATCATGCATAGACTGATTTTCATAATTAGTTGTTAACTGTTAGATGTAAATGATAATTACCCGTGCATTAATTTAACATTTCGTTTGGATAGGGAATAGAAAACGGGGAACGGGGAACAGCTATATAACTGATTAGTTAGTATACAATCAATTATGCTTACTTACTTAAAGGTAATCTCAGAAAGCTGTAAATATAGGATTATTCCATAGAATTTTGTTAGCGTGCCTGCGGAGTATAAAAGACTCTATAGCAATCCTACATGAGTCGTGAGAAAGCAAGGTGCCAGAAACCCGGTTTTTCCAAAAAACCGGGTTTCTAAAATCTCAC
>JBCCLY010000786.1:0-2110 GCA_039026655.1 Cyanobacteria bacterium P01_C01_bin.38
AATATCTGTTCATCGTGTCGTAACCCAACATCAGCATTTTAAGATTAAAAAACAGCAAAAATCCTTCAGCCAATTTGCCAAAGGATTTCACATATATTAAAGCTTTATTTTAAATTCCACGCTTGTGTGCTACACCTTAATCAAAATATTCTTCAAACCATAAACCGAAAACCCTAAAACTGCACCAGCAGCTATAACTGTAGCCGAGCCAATAAATACCGCATTTTCAGCAACTGCTAAATCCATACCTCCAACTTTTGCGATAACTCCCACACCAGCGGCTAAAACTCCAACTGCTGTAAAGATAGCAGCTTCTTTCAAATCATTTTCATTATGCTTTTTAGACATCTCTTTAAACTTTGATTTATTAACTTCTATAAAAAAAGTAACAGAAGCTTTTTTAAAACTGTATTTGTGCTATTACTGAACTTGTATTTAAAATTGCCGTAAAGTTTAAGAATTACTAAGAAACGATATAGATAATCTCCGAGGCATTCTATAAATAATTATCAATCATTAATATTATGTATTGATTTTAAGTAATAATTGAGTACTCATTTCTGGCATATTAAGAAATAAGTAATCAGAGTTTTATAACGATTTATTTTTAATGACTTCTACCCTTCCTCACAAAAAAGCCAAAGCCCTCAAACCCGGAAGCCTTCGCCCTGCAAAGGAATTATGCAGCGAATGCGGGCTGTGCGATACATATTATGTCTACTATGTCAGACAAGCCTGTGCTTTTCTCAATCAACAAATAAAAGAACTTGAACAACAAAGTCATTCGCGATCGCGCAATCTTGATAACTCTGACGAGCTTTATTTCGGGGTACAGCAAGAGATGATGGCAGCGCGAAAAAAAGAACCGATTCCCGGTGCCCAATGGACGGGAATTGTTAGCTCTATTGCGATTAAAATGCTTGAAAGTGGCATTGTGCAAGGCGTTGTTTGCGTACAAAATACCGAGGAAGATAGATTTCAGCCAATGCCAGTTATTGCTCGCACGGCAGAGGAAATACTGGCAGCTAAAGTAAATAAACCAACATTATCGCCGAATCTTTCCGTATTGGAACAAATTGAAAAATCGGGAATGAAGCGGTTATTGGTAATTGGTGTTGGCTGTCAAATTCAAGCTTTACGTGCTGTAGAAAAACAGCTTGGTTTGGAAAAGCTTTATGTATTGGGTACCCCTTGCGTTGACAACGTAACTCGCGCTGGTTTACAAAAATTTCTCGAAACAACTTCTAAATCGCCAGATACAGTAGTGCATTATGAATTTATGCAAGATTTTCGAGTACATTTCAAGCATGAAGATGGTTCAATTGAGATGGTACCTTTCTTTGGTTTAAAAACAAATAAACTCAAAGACGTATTTGCTCCTTCGTGCATGAGTTGTTTTGACTACGTAAATTCACTAGCTGATATCGTAGTAGGGTATATGGGCGCACCCTTTGGCTGGCAGTGGATTGTAGTTAGAAACGAGCGCGGAAAGGAAATGCTCGATTTAGTAAAAGACCAAATTGATACTCAACCAGTAATGTCCCAAGGAAATCGTCAAGCCGCCGTACAGCAGAGCATTCCCGCTTACGATAAAGGCGTTACTTTACCCATGTGGGCAGCGAAATTAATGGGAGTAGTAATTGAAAAAATTGGTCCCAAAGGTTTGGAATATGCAAGATTTTCGATAGATTCTCACTTTACTCGCAATTATTTATATACAAAGCGCAATCATCCAGAGAAATTAGAGCAACACGTTCCCGAATTTGCCAAGCGAATTGTCGAGCAGTATGAATTGCCCGATTAGGTAATGGGTAATGGGTAATGGGTAGTGGGTAGTGGGTAATAGGGGACAAGGAGAGAGGGGGAAGAGGGGGTAGAGGGGGTAGAAAACTCATAACTATTCCCTATGCCCCATATCCAACTACCAACTACCAACTACCAATTACCAACTACCCACTACCAACTACCAACTACCAACTACCAACTACCAACTACCAACTACCCATCATTAATTGCTTCAATCGCAGCTTCAAGGGCGATCGCCACATGAGTCCAGTGGGTTCCTCCTTGACAGTAAGCGATGTAGGGTTCTCTTAGTGGCCCGTCGGCG
>JBCCLY010000787.1:0-2104 GCA_039026655.1 Cyanobacteria bacterium P01_C01_bin.38
TACCTCATGTCGTAACAATATCATTCGCCGCCGCCCATTGAGCAATATCCTGTTTCTGAATTGCTGCCGCCATTAAATCGGGGAATTTATCGGGGCTACAGGCAAATGCAGGGCTACCCATTTTAGCGAATTCTTCGGCTACTCTATGGTCGTACATTGGTGCGCCTTCGTCATTTAAGGCAAGTAAAGTTACTAGCTGCACGCCAGAATTTACTATTGCTGCAACTCGTTTTAACATTTGTTGGCGATCGCCGCCTTCGTACAAGTCGCTAATTAATACTAAAACCGTATCTTGGGGTTTTTGAATATAACTTTGACAATATGCCAGCGCTTGATTGATATCTGTACCGCCACCCAATTGCGTACCAAACAGTAAATCTACTGGGTCTTGAGCTTCATCGGTTAAATCTGCAACTGCCGTATCGAAGACAATTATCCGTGTTTGAATTGCTGGCAATGATGCTAAAACTGCTCCGAATATTCCTGCATAAACTACAGAAGTTGCCATCGAACCACTTTGATCGATGCATAATATGATATTGCGTAAATTGCTGCGTTTACGTCCGTAGCCAATCCGAGTTTCAGGAATAATTGTACGGTATTCGGGTTGATAGTGTTTGAGATTAACGCGGATGGTACGATTCCAGTCGATTTCGTTATGGCGGGGGCGACGGTTGCGAATGGCTCGGTTAAGGCTTCCCATTACTGCTTGCTGGGTAGGATTTGTTAGTTTGCGCTGCAATTCTTCAACAACCCTGCGTACAACTTGACGGGCAGTATCTTTAGTTTTTTCTGGCATGATGCTGCTCAATGAAAGCAGATTTGCAACCAAATGCACATCCGGCTCTACTTGCGATAACATTTCCGGTTGCAGCAGCATTTCACGCAGATTAAGCCGTTCGAGTGCGTCTTGCTGCATCACTTTTACCACCGATGAAGGAAAATAAGTGCGGATATCTCCCAGCCAGCGAGCAACCTTTGGCGACGAGCTACCCAAACCCCCAGAGCGCTCGGAATCATACAGTGCATCTAAAGATTTATCGATTTTGGCATCAGCACCCGTTAATTTGCAGCCAGTACCATCAGCTTTCTTGCTGCCAAGGATAAGTCGCCAGCGGCGAAGGCGTTCGTTTTTATTATCATTCATACAAGTAGGTTGGCGTTGAAAATTGTAACTATGACGAGGGAGTAGGGAGTAGGGAGTAGGGAGTAGGGAGTGAGCAGTAAAGGTAATTTACATAGCCCCGGTTTATTTGTGCCTACTTACTTAGATTTAACATTAGGAATTTGAGATATTACTAAAAATACTATCGCAAGTTATATTCAATTCAACTATCAATCTATCTTAAGTTAGATTAATAATTTTAAACCACGATCTAGAAATTAGATTGCGGTTTAGTGTATATAGAAATAATTAGTTTTTGAAACTTAAGGACTTTGAAAATTAGATAAAAATTGCATATTAGTATTGATAGCTTAAAGCCACTACAAGTAAGAGTTTAAGCTATTATGTTTTTAATAGTTAGCTTGGCAATATATTTGTATCAACTCGATCAATAATCATAAAAAAAATCAATCAATCAATTATAAAAAGCTGATATTTTGAAATATTGATAATTATTCTATCTTTCGATTAACTGATTCACTATTCTTTCGATAGACGCAAAATCCTAAAAAACTTGAGATTATTTAAATGTACGCAAACGAAACACTTTCCAATGTTTAATCGCGTATTGAAGTGTAAATCTTGATTTAGATATACACGTATAAAGAAGTCTACTTATTGTTAATTAGGAGAAATTAATTTATGACAGCTTATACAAACAACACTGACTACAAAAGAGCAGCTGGTTTATTTTATAGCCGGGAAGAAGCAGAAGCAGCAGTTCGTGGATTGAAAGATGCAGGTTTCGATCAAGATAGAATCTCTGTAATTGCCCGTGACGCTGATAAGATAGATGGCGTTGATACCACAGAAAAAGTTGGTAACAAAGCTGATGAAGGTGCTGCTGCTGGAGCTGTAACTGGTGGTGCTTTGGGTGGAATTACTGGTTTGCTCGTAGGCTTAGGAGCATTGGCAATTCCTGGTATTGGTCCGATCATA
>JBCCLY010000788.1:0-2102 GCA_039026655.1 Cyanobacteria bacterium P01_C01_bin.38
TAAAGATAATACCTGCTGAGAATCGTAATCATGCTCTAGAGTAATCGCTGGTTGCATTACTTCAGCTACTTTTATTTGTTCTAAGTTGCTACCAGATGTAATTAAATAAACTAGATCGAAAAGTTTGAATTTACCTAATAATTGTGAATTATCTACAATAAATAATTCTTGAATTTCTATATCTTGTTTTTTAAATTGTTTAGTTAAATCTATAATTTTATTTAAAGTAGTTTCAGGAGAAACTATCAGATTTAAGTCTTTAATAGCATCTGCAACTAAAAGCATAACTTAAATTTATGAAAGCTACATTACAGTACTATTTAGATCGGCATAATTGTATTTACATAAATGCCATTCAACTTTAAATTTGAAAAGATTTTTCTCAAAGATAATTAACATTGCAACCCCGATAAAAAGATGTTCTCTTCAGTTGCTAGCTTAAGTTAAAAATAAGGCTACAGCATCGTGGTTAATACTTACTTCTTCATCATTTTGCTATAAATACCAAGCAATTGAATGTAGATAGAATGAAGAGATTATAGTTTTTGAGACTTAGCGATTTCCCCCATAAAACAGTAAATTAGTATTAAGCAATCAAAAAATATACCGGGGAAACCGATGTCTAGCGAAGAGAGTACGCTTGCCGTCTACCATTCTAGTCTTGCATCTATCGTTGGAGAAGAAAATTTAATTTATGATTCAAACAAGCAGATAAAAAAAGCAGTATCGCCGGAAAGTCTCCCCGGTTGCATTGTATATCCCCAAACTCAAGAGCAGCTTGCTGAAGTTATTAGTGTAGCTTACCGCAATAAGTGGCGCGTTTTACCGATGGGTAACGGCAGCAAACTCAAGTGGGGTAGTTTAACTAAAGTCGATATCGTTGTTAGCACGCAGCGTCTTAATAAAATTATTAATCATGCCGTAGGTGATTTAACTCTTACCGTAGAAGCAGGTGTGAAATTCGCCGATATTCAAGCAACTTTAGCAAAACACAATCAAATACTTGCCCTTAATCCAACTACGCCGGATTTAGCAACCATTGGCGGCATTATCGCCACTAACGATACAGGCTCCTTACGACAACGTTACGGTAGCGTTCGCGACCAGTTGCTAGGCGTTATCTTTGTCCGTGCCGACGGTCAAATTGCCCATGCTGGCGGGAAAGTAGTTAAAAACGTTGCCGGTTATGACTTAATGAAATTATTTACCGGTTCCTACGGTTCATTAAGTATAATCACTGAAGCAACATTTCGACTATATCCCATGCAGTCAGCTTCAGGAACCGTAATGTTAACGGGGAGTAAAGAAGCCATATCCCAAGCCGCAGACATTATTCGTGGTTCCGCTTTAACACCCACCCAAGCCGAATTACTTTCCTTTCAACTAGTATCAAACATGGGATTGGGTAAAGGATTGGGATTAATTACCCGCTTCGAGAGCATCCCCGAAAGCATTGAAGAACAATTAAACCAAGTTTTGCAAGTAGGAGAAAAATTAGGATTAACTGGTGCGGTGTATTCCGACACAGAAGAAACTAACTTATGGCAGAGATTGCCAGAACAAATACATTTACCCGAATCCGGATCGGAAATTACTTGCAAAATAGGAGTATTACCAAACGCTGCGGTAGAAATTTTAGATCGAGCCGAATTGGGTTCGATCAATATCTCCACCGGCTTAGGAATATTGCGATTTGAAGACGAAACAAAGGTGCTAGAAATGCGGAACTTATGCGAACAAAATAGTGGTTTTCTAACTGTATTATCAGCACCAATAGAAGTAAAACAAAAAATAGATGTTTGGGGCTACAGCGGCAATGGATTGGAATTAATGCGAGCAATTAAAAAACAATTTGATAGCGAAAATATTCTCAGCCCAGGGAGATTTGTAGCTGGAATTTAAAAGAGGGTAATGGGTAGTGGGTAGTGGGTAATGGGTAATTGGTATTAGGTGATGGGAAAAGAGGGGGTAGAGGGGGTAGAGGGGGAGAGATGAGGAAGAAGGAGTTAGTAGTGGGGGGAACATTATGGGGAGTATTGTAAAACCAGCCACAAGATCGCCCAACCCAAAAAATGACCAAAACCACAACCCAACAAACAAAA
>JBCCLY010000789.1:0-2090 GCA_039026655.1 Cyanobacteria bacterium P01_C01_bin.38
GATATTGGCACAGTTCACACCTTCCAAGGAGGAGAGAAAGCAGCCATAATATTATCTCCTTACCAATGCCACCAAGAGCATAGTTTTTGGTTCCTTAATCGTAAACCTAATTTACTTAATACAGCCGTTAGTAGAGCAAGAGAATTATTTGTTTTAGTGGGTAATCTTGAAGAATTAAAACGTGCTGGTGGTGAAACTAAGCGCTTGGTTGAACATATTGAACAACATGGTGAAATTCGCTCTACTAATTCTTAAATGCCTTGGAAGGTTAACTATTATCAACGAAAGCAGGAATGCTGTAATAACGTCTCAATTCTCATTGTATGGTAAAACAACCCACTAGCAACTGGAAAAATCTGGCGGAAGAGTAGGCGCTGCGACTCGTTCACTGTGTTATCCCACAAGTAATTTTTGTAGCAGTGCCTACTCCCGCCTGATTAGCGAAGCGGTTTTCAGTTGCGTCCCCCCTCTTAGTGTATTGTTATTGATTACAGGAGCGTGGATTTATATAATAACGGGAGATGCTTATGAATCAATGAGCGATAGTTTTCTGAGGGTCTGCCGCTTTAACTTTCGAGCAAGGTAGCATTGAAGTAGTATGAAGCAAATAGTCATCTGATGTTACACGAGGAAGAGACGGCGTATAATATTTATGTCCACCTAAAAAAGCTGTGAAAAGCAATGAGTGACAAAGAAGCAGTACTTGAACTTGTAAAGCGTTTACCTCCTACCGTATCTATGCGCGAAATTCTGCGAGAAATTGAGTTCATTGCAGCTGTTAAAGAAGGTTTAAATGAGATTGAGCAAGGACAAGGCATATCTATTGAGTCCGTAGAGCAAATGATGGAAGAATGGACTACAACGTAATATTGTCACCAAAAGCGGTTGGAGATTTAGAAGCGATTGTTCGGTACATCGCATTAAACAATCCAGAAGCAGCTAGGAAAGTGGGGCAAAATTTGCTTAATAAGACTAAGGAACTGAGTCAGTTTCCACTTAAAGGTCAAATGGTACCGGAATTCAATAATTCTGATATACGGCAAATCATTCTCAAGCCATACCGCATTGTATATCGAGTCGAAGAAGACAAGAAACAAGTCAGTGTTGCTAGGTTCTGGCATTCATCCCAAGAAAATCTAGAACTTTGAGGCGGGTGCCATCCCAGAAGTACTATATCGGTTGCACAAGGAACGTTAGTATTCCAATCCCCGATTCTTTTTCTTCTCCTTAACTTGTTTTTGCTGCATTTTTTGAAGCCGCAAACGCTCCAATAGTTCTAAATTCCAATCACGTGCTTGTGGTTGCGCTATGGTTGTCTGTGGTAGTAACTCTTTTATAGCTCGTGCCCTACTGCGTCCCGCATCATCGTTATCGTATGCAGCAGTAATTGCAGGAACTTCTCTAAGAAACTCTAACGGCAGACTTTTGGGGGTATCCACCGCCATATACATGGTTCTTTCAGATGGCATACCTCCACGTTCAGTTACCCCAATCTTGGCACACGAGAGCGCTTCAATAGGAGATTTACAAAGGACTACTTTTTGTATTTCATCCCCTGGATTACCACCCAAATGAAAGTAGAACCATCCCTCTCTCCGTTTTGAATTGGGTGCGTATCCCATAAACAAATTATTTTCTCCCCGCGTCCCTCGCAAAAATGCACCTTTCAAGATAGTTTCTGAATTTCGTTGAAATTCTGCATTTACTGGAAGCTCGCGCATTGTAAACACGGCATTTTGCTGGTCATCAGCATAGAGCCATCCCTTTTGGTGAAGTCCAATGATAAAGTTTTCAGGCAATCCGCGTTTTTGTACCAAATAATCTTGTACACCCAGCCACTTTGATTCATCCGGGGTTGGTAGCTCAAAAGTTGGTGTGGGTTCTTCTTGGGCGATTTTAGTAGCTTGTTTTTCTGTAAAAGCTTTGGTAGCACGTAGCATTCCCTCTTCTCCAAAGTGGTCGTATAACCAGGCAACAGAAGACCTAAAGTTGCAATTATTAACATGCATGACTAAATCAATAGCCCCACCACTGCCTTCGTCTTTTTTAAGGTCATACCACTTAGAACCATTAATACCGATAACTTGCCC
>JBCCLY010000790.1:0-2089 GCA_039026655.1 Cyanobacteria bacterium P01_C01_bin.38
AACGGATGGAGTTTGGTAACGGATGGTGTTTGGCAACGGATGGAGTTTGGTAACGGATGGAGTTTGGTAACGGATGGAGTTTGGTAACGGATGGAGTTTGGTAACGGATGGAGTTTGGTAACGGATGGAGTTTGGTAACGGATGTTTGGCTACGGATGTTTGGCTACGGATGGAGTTTGGAGTAATTAAGGTTAAATAAAATTCTTCTTTCTTAATTACCAATTACCAACTACCAACTACCAACTACCAATCCCCTATGCCCAATTAATTACTGATTTTTAACTACCGATTCGATTGAATTGGCATCAATATCAAATTTGCTGGTAATAGCGTTAATTATATTTTGCTCAACCGGGGTAGTTTCATGATTCAATTTGGCAATTCGATAGCATTGCGCTAATAAAGGTGCTGCAAAATCTCGATTTAATTGATTAAGTAGCGTATCCAAAGGCTGGGGAGATTTAATATTTTGCTCGATTGCTTCTAAGGATTTGGAACTAAGGTTTAATGCTTCTAACTGCGGCTGTATTTCCTCCCAAGTTTGTTCTGGATGACTTGCAAGAATCATGTGTACTAAAATTTGATCCATTACTGCTTCTTGAGCAATGGCAGTTTGTAGATAATTTTCGCTTTGCTCTTGTAATTTTGCTATTGTTTCTTCGCTGCTTAAAGATTCCGAGCCGCTTAACTTGGTTTCATAAAAACGACAAGCAGCATATCCCAAAGAAAAAATCATTGTGGCGTTAGCGCTTGCACCAATTACCGCACCAGCAAAAGGTATATTTCGCAGCAATCGCAATCCTGCTGTTTTTAAAAGACGACCACCACCTAATCCTAAGCCAAAAATCGCTAGTACTTCACCTTTGCGAGCGGCATCTTGTAAATTTAACCCATAGATAGATGCAATTTGATAAACCATTTCTGACTGCAATTCTGTGGTTGCTGCTAAGTCAACTGCTAATAAAGCCGCAGCAGCACCGGGTAAAATACTAGTAGTTAAGCCAATTCCACCAGCTTTGACTGCTTTATCTATCATGATGCGATGAGCTAATTGACTTGGCGATTCATTAGGGTGCTTTTGTTTTAAATGTTTAATTGCGGCTTCTGCTTTTACCAAATCAACATTATCGCTAGCGCCTACAAGCCAGTTTAAATTTACCACTCCGGCTAATCTGTGAATTAACCAGTTATCGCCAAGATGACTTACTACATGTCCTGCGGTTTCGGTTGCTTGTTCTATAATTTTGTGAGTTTGTTTTGCCGCTGCTTCTCCTACCGAACTTACAGTTGAAACTACTGCCGAACCTGCTTCTAGAGCGCTACCACCAACAATAGCGCCCACTCCTAAAGCCGTATCCGTAATTGTTCCGCCTACTTCACCTACAGTTTTAGCCAAGGATTCTAAAGGGGATGTTTTTGAATCTTCCTGAATTTTTATTTCAACTTTTTCAACTTCTTTTTTTGGAGCTTGAGGTTGAATCTTAACTTCTGTTTGAGAAGCTGAAGGAGTAGGTTTAATTGATTCTTGTTTGGGTTTATCTGACATTTAAAGATACCATTAACAGACATAAAATTATTTCTTATGTAATATATAGCCGAGCAACTATTGGCTTCACATCCATCTCAAAGCGCAATTATGCTGCGACTAATTGAATAAATATCACAGCTATAGCGGTAGTTACTGAGTCAAACATATTTAAATATCAAATTATTTAAAAGGTAACGGAAAACTGTATCAACAATCTTTAAAATAATAAATTATGGCTCATCAGTAGGTAGTATGCTAAAAAAAATTATAAAGGAAGGGAACAGGGAACAGGGAGTAGGGAACAGAAAATAAAAAATAGTATTTATTCTTAAAATCGATTAATAAAGATTACTTTCTTTTCATCGTAAGCGTTCTATACTTTTGAGCCATACATTTAACGTACTATGTACTAAATAGCATAAATGATTTATTTACTTTAGCTATTTCCAATGGGAGCATCCCAATACAGGCGAAAATATAATTTGGTAGTGGGTTAGCGAAGCGTGTGCGGGGGACAACCGTACCAAAACCACAAAGAAAAAAAAAAAATACACATTTGTG
>JBCCLY010000791.1:0-2084 GCA_039026655.1 Cyanobacteria bacterium P01_C01_bin.38
GAGCGCTAGCAGATACTGTAGAGCATTTTACAGCCCAAGCATATCGTCCTACAGCAGACGATATCGATCGCCTTAAGTCCGAAGGTGTGTGGAATAATGATTGGGAAGGCTCTCAAGAATTAATTTATCGTTATTTTGAAACTCAAAAACAATCCCGCGAACAAGTAAATCTTGATTACAATTCGATTGTCGCCTTTTTTCAATCGCGTTATAGAGGTACCGATGCTAATAATTTAACGGGGTATATTTGCGACGAGCCGTTATTATTACAGCCTAGCTACTTAAATCAACTTACTGAAGCTGGTATTCGCTGGGGATTTTTTAGCGGTGCAACTCGTGCTTCAGCTACTTATGTTTTACAACAGCGTCTCAATTTACAATCTCCCGTATTAATTGCAATGGAAGATGCTCCCGGAAAACCAGATCCCACAGGATTGTTTTCCACAATTGAGTTACTAAAAAATGGTGTTGATGATGGTATTGATAATATAAATAATTCGCCACCAATTATTTACGTAGGAGATACGGTAGCCGATATGTATACCGTAGAAAAAGCGCGAAGTATCCAGCCAGATAATACTTGGATCGGTGTCGGAGTATTACCACCTCACGTACAGGAAACAGCCGATAAACGTAATGCTTACACCGAGTCGCTCAAAAAAGCCGGAGCAGCAATAGTTTTGGGTAACGTGCAAGAATTAACTCCAGAAACAATTCAGGAATTGATTTAAAGAGTTAGGAGTTAGGAGTTAGGAATTATTAGTTAGGAGTTAGGAGTTAGGAGTTAGGAGTTAGGAGTTTTTACTACCCCCCATCTCCCCATCCACCCATCCCCCCATCCCCATCTACCTATGCTAAAAAACAGACAACTTGCTGCTCACGAGCAAGCAATGGAAATTTTAAATAATCTTGCAGCTTCGTTTCATATTGTGACGATTAGCCGGATAAAAGGAATTATTAGTAAGGAATTACTCAGACAAGCGCTTGATAATAGCCAAAGTCGTCATCCTTTACTTAATGCTCGGATTGTCGTTAAATCAAATAGTTTTTGGTTGGAAGATAAAGCAGATAAGATTCCATTATCAGTTGTGAAGAAGCAGCAGTTACAGCAATGGAAAGAAGTTGTAATCGAAGAATTAAATCAAAAAATTAATAGCGATCAAAATCTTTTACGAGTCACACTTATTAACTTTGAGGAATCAGAAAATATTTGTTATCTTATCACCACCATACACCACGCGATCGCCGATGCTTCGTCATGCATCGAATTACACTCGGAAATATTAACTAATTGTCAAAACATTAGTGAAGTTAAATTAGAAACTAATGTTGAACAATTAACTCAGCTACCTTCTATTTACAAGCTTATACCAAAATCAATTTCGGGTTTTACTGGAAATATTGGTAATATTTATTATCTATTACGGTTGAAATTCCAGTTATTGCGATATAAACCTGCAACTTTAAATTTTGAGAAAAGCGTACCTTCAGAATCTCGGAGTTGCGGTATAGTTTATAAAAAGCTTGATTCAGAATTAACTGCACGCTTAGTAAATGTTTGTAGAGAACAAAAAACAACATTGCAAGCTGCTTTAGGTGCTGCAATGTTGTTTGCAGTTGCTAAAAAAACCAATGATTATCAAAGAAAAAATAATTATTTTAGCTTTCGCTCATCTGTAAATTTGCGAACCCGTTTACAACCGCAATTAGATAACGAAAATTTAGGTGCAATCGCTTCTGCTGTTCTTTCTTTTCATAATTTCCAAATGAATGATAGTTTCTGGGATTTAGCAAGAGATATCAAAGTAAAATTAGAAGAAAATTTAGCAAAGGGCGAAGCATTTAGACAAATATTAATGTTTAAAAGCATTATGACATTTTTCCTCAAAAATCCTTATCAATCAGCCGTTAGTGCAGCTTTAACTAACATCGGTCGAGTTAATATACCATACAGTTACGGTAAATTTGAGTTAGAAGAAATTAGCTTTGTTCCAGCACAATCAGCATTTGGAGGTGTTTTTGCTGCTGCTGTTTCTACCTTTCGAGGAAAAATGCTGTTGAATTTTATGTTTTCTCAACCTTCA
>JBCCLY010000792.1:0-2080 GCA_039026655.1 Cyanobacteria bacterium P01_C01_bin.38
CCGAAGTATTACCGGAAAGAATGGACGAACTACCATCGAATTTTTCTGGAGGTATGCAGCAGCGAGTACAAATAGCTCGTGCTTTAGCAACCGAACCACCTTTGTTGTTTCTTGATGAAGTTACGACGGGTTTGGATTTATCAGTACAAGCAAAGATTCTAGATTTAATTTTAGAAATTCAGCAGCAATTAAAAGTTGCGATGATAGTTGTCACCCACGATTTAGGAGTAATTCGGCTATTAGCATCGCGGACATTGGTAATGAAATACGGGCAAGTAGTAGAAGCAGGATTGACTGACAGAGTTTTAGAAGATCCCCAACATGCTTATACACAACAGTTAGTTGCATCAGCACTTTGAATCTTTAATTATCAATTATCAATTACCAACTACCAATTACCAAATACCAACTACCAAATAACAATGCCCCATGAACTCCCAACTACCAACTACCAATTACCCATTACCAAAAAAGTCAAGTGACATTATTCTGCAAGTGCAAGCATTAAAAAAACAATTTACCTTGCACGAGCAAAATAAAGTCTTACCAGGTTTTGAAAATATTTCATTTAACGTTCAATTTGGAAAATTAACTGCTTTAGTCGGAGCTTCTGGAGCGGGGAAATCTAGCTTATTGAAATGTATTTATCGTACTTATTTATCTCAAAGTGGAGAAATTAGCTATCGTACAGCAGCGGGGAATTGGCTCAATCTTGCTAATGCTAACGAATATGAAATATTAAATGTAAGACGCAACGAAATTAGTTTTGTTACTCAATTTCTGCATTGTTTACCCCGTCAAACAACTTTGAATGTAGTAGCCAAACCGCTATTTGATTTAGGATGCGAACGCGACGAAGCTCTAGAAAGAGCAGCGATACTTTTACAAAAAATGCAGTTACCAGAAAGACTGTGGAAAATTTCTCCAGCAACTTTTTCAGGGGGAGAAAAACAACGGGTAAATTTAGCTCGGGGAATAATTATGAATCCGCGTTTGCTGTTACTAGACGAGCCTACAGCTAGCTTAGATACAGATACCGCTAACCTAGTTATTGAACTAATTCAAAGCGTTAAACAAGCCGGTACCGGAATAGTAGCAGTATTTCACGACAAAGAATTGATTGCCACTCTAGCAGATGATATCGTCACAGTTTTATAAGGTTAGTAGTTGCGCTTTAATCGGCGGTTGAAACCGCTTCTAAACAGGCAAAACCCGTCTACACGGGTTTAAAAATTACTCAGTCCACGCAGGTGGACTTAGCTTGTGTAGTAGCGGTTTTAACCGCCAGGTACTTTTCAAACATCCTCTAAAAACTTCTTCCCTATTTCCTATTCCCCATTCCCTATTCCCTTAAAATATGAAAACCTATCTTACTAACGCTCGCTTAATTACAACTAACGAAGTAGTTGAAGATGGTGCATTACTAATAGAAGACGGACAAATTACAGCTATTAATCCAGAATCTACTAATAACGTCAAATCAATTTCCTTAAACAATCAATATTTATTACCGGGATTAATAGACATACATTGCGATGCAATTGAAACAGAAATCGAACCTCGTTCTAATGCTTTTTTTCCCGTAGACTTCGCAGTTGCTCAAACAGATAGACTTAATGCTTCTGTCGGAATTACCACTCCCTTTCATGCAATTTCTTTCGCTCATGAAGAATTTGGTACTCGTAATAACGAAATAGCAACTAAAATCGTCCATGCCTTACACGATTATCAACCCAAAGAATTAGTAAATAATCAAGTTCACTGTCGCTATGAAATTACCGACCCCAACGGACTACCAATTCTGCTAGATTTATTAGAAGAAAACGCGATTCATTTAGTTTCTTTAATGGATCATACTCCCGGACAGGGACAGTTTAAAAATTTGCAGGCATTTCAAGATTATTTAACCAAAAATCATAACAAAACAGTAGCTGAAGCCCAGACAATAGCTCAAAGAAAAGTTGATGGGGGAGCCGACGCTCTCGAACGTGTAAAAATCTTAATTTCTAAAGCTTTATCTAAAGGTATTCAAATTGCCAGTCATGACGATGATAACCCAGAGCGAATTACCAGCATGGAA
>JBCCLY010000793.1:0-2071 GCA_039026655.1 Cyanobacteria bacterium P01_C01_bin.38
GCTGCCTGACGAAGTTACACCAGTTGTTGATTTGGGCAGAACTCTAAATGTAGTTCAAACAGAAAATTTAATTGAAGAGCTTAATCAATTTGAAGAGGAAACTGGTTGGCAGTTGCGAGTACTCACTCAGTATGACAGAACTCCTGGTAGAGCGGTAATTAAATTTTGGGGTTTAAACGACCATAGCATTTTACTTGTTGCTGACTCTCGTGGTGGTAATATTCTTAGTTTTGCGGTTGGGGATGATGTTTATGAGTTGCTACCCCGAACTTTTTGGATAGAATTACAAACTCGTTTTGGTAATTTATATTTTGTACGAGAAAAAGGTGAAGACCAAGCTATTATTCAAGCTTTACACACTGTAGAAGGTTGTTTGCGTCAAGGCGGGTGTAATGTTGTGCCAGGATTACCACGGGAACAGTGGATTCTTACTTTAATCACTTCTGTTATCGGTGGATTAATTTGCGGTTTTGCGGCTCAACCTAGAGAAGAAGGACAAGTTGTTGCTTGGCAATGGGCTTTAATATTTTCTCCTTTATGGGGAATTTTGTTTATTGCTTTCGGAATTGGTCCTGTAGTTACTCGTACTTCCGATTGGCTACCCTTAGTTCGTAATATCTCCGGTTTTCTAATTGGAGTTTTGGTTGCTTACTTAACTCCGGTGCTTAATAATTCCACTCCTTCTGAAACGTAATTTAGCTTGTGGAGTAGGGAGTAGGGAATAGGGAGTAGGGAGTAGGGAACAGGGAATAGGGAATAGGGAATAGGGAACAAGAAGAATGTTTTGTACCACTACTACTTGCTTTCGTGCTGTATCTCCATCCAGGAGACGCTACGCTTACGTACAGCGAACAATGACTGTAAATAATTTTGTTCATTCAATTACTTATAAGTCTAATTTGGTTTCACCATTCTTCTTGTGATTGATAATTGATAATTGATAACTGATAATTGATATGGAATGGCACGTAACTGATGCCCAAAGTTTAGCCACTATAGATAAAGAAATTGGTGGTTTTTTAGCTCTTAAGCATGGGGATGAAGATAGCTACCAACGTCCGTATAATCATTTTTCACCGGCAGAGTACGAAATTATCAGAAGAGTTATTTATGCAACTGGTGATTTTGAGTATAAGTCTTTAATTGAATTTTCCGAACGTGCTTTGCAAGCTTCAGCGGCGGCGTTAGCATCGCGCAGTAGTATTGTTGTAGATGACACAAAAGTACAAGTTGGTATTGCACGAGAAGTACAAAACACTTTTGCTAATCCGGTATATTCTGCACTAGAAGCTCAAACTCGCCCTCAAAAAGATAAAACTATTGCTGCTTGGGGAATGGAAACTTTAGCTAAACGTTATCCGGAGGGCATTTTTGTAGTAGGGCAAGCATCAACAGCTCTAATAACGTTATTAGATTTAATCAAAGCGGAGAAAATTAGACCTGTTTTAATAATTGCCACACCACCGCAGTTTATTAATATCGATTCAATTAAACAAGGTTTAAAAGAATTTTCAATACCTAATATTACAATCAAAAGTCGTAAAGGTGGCGCGACAGTGGCAGCAGCAATTTTAGATGCATTGATAGATTTATCTTGGGAAGCTTATGGATGAAAGGGAGTAGGGAGTAGGGATTAGGGAGTGGGGAATGGGAAATAGAGCTTGACTTAGTGGCCAATAATGTAGATAAAAGTTGACATACATAGACAATTGTCAATGCTTTTTAGTATTTTCTGTGGATGATTAATGGTAAAATCAACTTTAAATTAAGCAATAATCTCTTGGTAATTGATGCAAAAACCAAGCACAAGTCAATGAGATTTGCTTTTAACTTAATACTTGAAGTGCGGAGGGCTTTGCCGTGCAAGCCTGTGGAGGGATAACAGCTCCCATGCTCCCATGGAAACAGGAAGTAAGAGTTGTAAGAGTCAACCGTCCGGGTTGTCCATACTTTACAGAGCAGCTAATAAATCAAATGTTAGGTGTAGTAATTCATTTCGCTAATTCTGATAGGTAAAAAGGTTTGTAGTTGGCGATTTATCGCTCGGATTTAGGACTAAAGTCCCAACTAC
>JBCCLY010000794.1:0-2067 GCA_039026655.1 Cyanobacteria bacterium P01_C01_bin.38
CACTTATAGATAACTCCCTTAAAGTAATTAACATAGATAAAAGAATACTTGGGCAAAGCTTATGATATTACCAAATGGTCCCAAAACTCCAGCATTTATTCAGCAACTTCGATTTACTCTTTTTCCGATGTCTCTGTTGGAAGAATGCAGCAAACGCTATGGAGATATCTTTACATTGCGCTTCATGCATATGTCTGTCGTTATGGTTAGCAATCCGAAAGCGTTGCAGAAGTTGTTGAATGACAAAGCGTTTACGGCTCCAGGGGAAGCGAATCAAATTATTGAACCTTTGGTAGGAAGTAATTCTGTGATTACTACCGGTGGTGAAAAGCACCGTCGTCAGCGTCAATTGTTAATGCCTCCTTTTCACGGCGATCGAATGCGTACTTATGGGGAGACTATTAATAGCGTTACTCAAGAAATCAGTAGCGATTGGGAAGTTGGTAAACCTTTTGACGTGCGCTCGGCAATGCAGAAAATTACTTTGAGAGTAATTATGCAAGCCGT
Organism: Cyanobacteria bacterium P01_C01_bin.38; assembly: GCA_039026655.1. Taxonomy (GTDB): domain Bacteria; phylum Cyanobacteriota; class Cyanobacteriia; order Cyanobacteriales; family Nostocaceae; genus Rivularia. The sequence continues at coordinate 508 of JBCCLY010000794.1, forward strand.
TTTCGGACTTTATAAAGGAAAGCGTGCCGAAGAAATGGAAAACCATATCGGAGGTTTCTTGGAAGCTGGTGGTTCTCGTTTTGGTGCAGTGGCGCTATTTTTTCCTAAGTTACAGCGCGATTTAGGTTCGTTAACTCCTTGGAGAAGTTTTCTATATCATCGAGAACAAGCAGATAAACTTCTGTATAAAGAAATAGATGAACGCCGAGAAAATCCCGATGATTCGCGCACGGATATTATGAGTATGTTAATGGCTTCTAGAGACGAGCAAGGTGAAGCCATGACAGATGAAGAATTGCGCGATGAGTTAATGACTTTGTTATTTGCAGGTCATGAAACTACTGCTACTGCTTTGACTTGGGCGCTATATTGGATTCAAAAACTCCCTGAAGTTAGAGAAAAGCTCTTAGCAGAACTTGATAGTTTAGGGGAAAATCCCGATAGTAAAGCTATTTTTAAACTACCATATTTAAATGCAGTTTACTGCGAAACTTTGCGGATTTATCCTGTAGCACTGCTAACATTTCGTCGGCAAGTAGAAAGTCCCGTTACTTTATGCGGACACAAACTCGAACCGGGTGTAGGAGTGATGGGTTCAATTTACGATTTACATCATAACGAAGATTTATATCCCGAATCAAAGAAATTTAAACCAGAAAGATTTTTAGAAAGGCAGTTTTCACCTTATGAATTTATGCCTTATGGTGGTGGTACAAGACGCTGTATTGGTATGGCGTTAGCTCAATTTGAAATGAAGTTAGTATTAGCAAGAATTCTTTCCGATTTAGACTTGGATTTAATTACTAATAATGAAGTAAAACCGAAACGTCGCGGTGTGGTAACTGGCCCAAATCGTTCGATTCAAATGGTTGTTAAAGGTAAACGAGCAATTACAGCTCGTAGCTTAGCAACAGTTAGTTAATTTAGATTTTGCAGAAAGTTGGTGCTGAAATAATTAATGTTTAAAGGATGGTTGAAAAATATCGTTTTTAACCCAATTTTTGCTTCGATTCCCTCTTTTTTATGCAGTTAAAGTCCCCCTATAACTGGTTCCTAGTCTCCGACTAGGAACCCATCCTTTGAGGCTCTGGCTCAATTCTAAGGCGAGGCAGAGCCTCGAAAACTCCGTTCCCAAACGGAACCTGGGAACAAGAAAATCTAAGCTTGAATTATTTTGAGATATTCCCGACGCTGTTATTACTTCCAACTATATTAATCACGGAATTGCGATCGCCAACTATTCCTACACCATCATTAACCTGATTGCTGATATTCCGAATATTCTCTTGTGCTTCTGCTTTGACGCTTTCATATCCTGCTTCAGGTAAACCTTTACCACCACGCAATAATGCTACGGGAAAATCTTCCGTTGCAAAATCAAAGAATGGTGTTTGTTCTTTGCTATATTCCTTCTGTACCGTTATCGGAACAGTTTCGCTGAGGTAATTCATTAAATGGGAAACTTTAACTAATTTATCTCCCGGTTGATTTCCAGCACCTTGTAAAGCTTCGAGGAAATGATAGGTATAGATACTCATTTCCCCATCGCTGCGAATCCAA
>JBCCLY010000795.1:0-2067 GCA_039026655.1 Cyanobacteria bacterium P01_C01_bin.38
GCTTTTAAAGCAGCAAGAATCACAATTGAATCATTGATGGCAACGCCGGTAAGACCAATTGTGCCTAAAACTGCCATGAAACCTAATGGATAACCGAATATCCACAGAGAGTATAATCCTAGTCCTATAGAACAAATACCTACTATTGCAATGATAATTGCCGATTTAAAGGAAGCAAATGATAATACTAAAACAGCGAACATTAATACTAGTAAAACACCCAGATTTGATAGTAATTGACCTATTGCCTCATCGCGTTTAGCAGATTCGCCGCCAAATTCCATTTTGTAACCGATAGGCAATTGGAAATCGCTTTTTTGCAGGTTTTGTTTAAAGTCATTTAATACTTTTGCAGGTAAAATTCCAGCAGTAATAAAACCTTGAACAACATTTACTCTTTTACCATTGTGTCGTGTAATTTTGGCGAGTTCGGGAACTAGCTGGATTTTAGCAATGGTAGACAAGGGAATTGTAGGGATTTCATTGTTATTTATAGTAGTTGGCAGGATCTGCAAAGATGCAATTTGGTTGAGATTGCCGCGAGTTCGATTGGATAAGCGCACTCGTACAGGTAATTCTTCGCTACCTTCTAAAATAGAACCTCCTAAAATTCCTTCTAGATTGGCATTAAGTTGTTGAGCAATTTCTGTATTATTAAGTCCTGTAAGTTTGGTAAGTTCAGCATCCACATTTAATCCTAATTTGGGTAATGCTTCCCCTAAACTAATGTTGGTATGAGTGACATCGGTAATTTCAGCCAATCTTGACCGAGCTTCTTGCCCTAACTTTTCCAAAATATCTAAATCTGGGCCGTAAATACTTAATTCGATTGGTGCTGCAACACCTGGCCCCTGTTCTAATTGTCTTACTAAAACTCTAGCTGAAGGTAAAGCTCTGTCTAATTCCTCTTGCAAAATTCTAATTTGCTGGCGACTGTTTTGAGCTGAATCGAGTTGAACCAAGGCTTGAGCATAATAAGGTAAATTTTTTCGTGACTGCTCGATGTTGTAGTAAAAAGAAGGAACATTTCTACCAAAGAACCAATGTACGTTAACTATTTCTGGATGACTAAGAATAATTTTTCTGGCTTTAAGTGCAGCTGACTCAGTTTCTTTTAAGGAAGCAGAAGCAGTTAATTCCAACTCAATATGAAACTGATCTCGCTCTGCGGCAGGAAAAAACTGTTCTGGAATATTCCCAGCCATTAAAAAACCAGTTATTGGTAAAATCAGAGCCAATAATATCCCTAGCACTGGTTGAAGCAATATAAAATCGAGACAGTTTTGATAAACTCTTGTCAAAGCCGCATGGGAAAAGCCTATATTCCACCATCTCCGAGAAAAAGTAAAAGTATCGTAACTATTACCTTTGCTGTGGATATTAAACATCAAACCAATCGAAGCAGGTACTATTGTTAATGAAAGCAACAGAGAACACAACAGCGCCAACATCACGCATAAAGCCATAGTTCTTAAAAATTCCCCCGCACCTCCAGGAAGCATGGCAACGGGAGTAAAAGTTAAAGCAGTAGTTAAATTAGATGCTAATAACGGAACAGCTAAATAACTAACACTTTTAGAAATAGCTTCTTTTGGTTGATAGCCAGCTTTGAATAAAATTTGTATTTCATCGACAACCACAATTGCATTATCAATCAGTAAACCCAAAGATATTACTAATCCGGTAACTGAAATTTGATGTAAGGGAATCGATAGCAGCCTCATACCCCCAAATACCATTAATATTGAAAGGGGAAGAGATAAACCAACTACTAAAGCAGATTTCCATCCCATCAGAAATATAGTCACCCCAACAACACATACTGCTCCCAGAATCAGATTTTGAAACAGGTGGTTTAGCCGATAATTAACATAACGACTTTGGTCAAAAATTACCTGTAATTCAATACCTGCCGGTAACTTAGACTGGAATTGTGCGAGGGTTTGGCGATTTTCTTCTCTCCAGCGATCGATCCGCGTTGTTGACTCCATTAATACAGCAACAGCAATTCCCGGTTTACCGTCAATAATGGCTGATTCTGTCAGTGGAGATTGAATACTTTTTTTA
>JBCCLY010000796.1:0-2063 GCA_039026655.1 Cyanobacteria bacterium P01_C01_bin.38
ATTTTGGATTTTGGATTTTGGATTTTAGATTTTGAGGATGTAATTAATTGCCTGAAGTACTGTAAATAAAAAGGATTTACCTTACATATAATTACTTTTTGCAGAATGTTTATGGAATAAAAAAACGAATTAAAAGTTAGAAATTTTTAACTTTGTAAAGCTATCTAAAATAGCCGTACTGGTTTTCATAGATATTCAACTTTTAAATATTTCAAATATTTTAAACATATTCAACAAAACATACATATGCTTTTCTCAACGAATAAATTTTTGCAGACAGTGTAAAAAGCCATATATTTTCACAATATTAAGTAATCGTTACCTTTATTACTCCCAGACTGCGCTAATTATTGTTAACTTAAAAGAATGTTAATTAATGCCGAACTACTGCTGCAATATCAAAAATGTAAACGCCGACCTTTTTTGAATGTTCGCGGCGATAAAACTCATCAAGACGCACCTAGTGACTTGTTGCTGAAGCTGTATCAGGATAAATACATTCATAAGAAAAAGGTTTTAGAAAAGCTTGATTATCATTCTCCGAAGTTTCCCAAGGGGGAATCCCAAGCAGGAGAAGCGGCAACTTTAGAATTAATGCAGCAGGGAGTTAACTGCATTTACAAAGGATTGATCGTAACAAGTTATGAGAACAAACATACTTTGTTAGCGCGTCCGGATTTACTCATCAAACAACAAGGAAATTCCAGATTCGGAGATTGGATATATGTTCCTGCTAGAGTTGAACTAGGTAAGCGTCCCAAACAAGAATACCAAGTTATCGCCGCATTTTATGCTTTTGTTTTAGCAGCAGTGCAGCAAGTTGAACCCGAATCAGCTTGGTTGATGCTGCGGGGAAAAGAAATGAAATACAGCGTCGATTTAATCAAATGGATTCCTCGGATGCTAGAAATTTTAGACGAATGCATCCAAACATTACATTCACCAACAGCCCCCGAAGTTTTTATCTCGCGGCAAAAATGCAGTCTATGTAATTGGTACAGCAGTTGCCATCAAACCGCTAGAGAACAAAAACATCTTTCGCTGGTACCCGGAGTAACCCCCGGACGTTACAATCAATTAAAAATTCTTAATATTACAACTTTAGAATCACTTGCTCAAACCCTACCTTCAGAATTAGAAGATTTGTCAGGTTTTGATCGCGAAGTAGCGATTAATCTTGGTTTACAGGCAAAATCTTTACTCAAAAATAGCCCGCTTCTCTTACCCGCAGCATTAGTTGAACCAGCAATCGATCGAGAATTGGTAACATTACCGCAAACAAGCAACAAAGCAATATTAGAATATCCAACGGCATTAGAAATCGATCCAGTAGTATACGAAACTATCACCTATAGTGCCCCTATAGAACTCTACTTTGATATAGAAGCCCAGCCAGATTTAAATTTAAACTACTTGTTGGGGGTTTTAGTTGTTGACAGAGAAAACAACACCGAGAAATTTTATTCTTTTTTAGCAGAAAAACCATCCGAAGAAGAATTAATTTGGCAGCAATTTTTAGAATTAGTTTGGCAATACCCCGACGCACCAATTTATCACTTTTGCGTTTATGAATTCGATACAGTTAAACGGTTAGCAAAAATTTACCGCACTCCCTCTAAAAGAGTATTGCCAGTTTTAGATCGATTCGTAGATATTTACGAACAACTGACTCAAACATTAGTACTACCATTAGAAAGCTACGCTTTAAAATCAATTGCTCGCTGGTTAGGATTTGAATGGCGTAATAAAGAAGCCAGCGGAGCTAAGTGTATATACTGGTACGACAAATGGTTGAAAAATGGCGATCGCACTTTATTAGAAGTCATCAAACGTTACAACGAAGATGACTGTCGCGCTACCCACAGCGTAAAAGACTGGCTCGTCAACTTTTTTGAAAGCAATGTAGAGACGTAGCACTGCTACATCTGTGGAGTTAGGAGTTAGGAGTTAGGAGTTAGGAGTTAGGAGTTAGGAGTTAGGAGTTAGGAGTTAGGAGTTAGGAGTTAGGAGTTAGGAGTTAGGAGTTAGGAGTTAGGAGTTAGGAGTTAGGAGTTAGGAGTTAG
>JBCCLY010000797.1:0-2058 GCA_039026655.1 Cyanobacteria bacterium P01_C01_bin.38
AACAGCGACAAATTCAGCTGCTGTAAACACATAAAGAGCGGCAACGCTAAGCAATGTTACGATGAGTGCCAGTGCGGCATGAAGAATATTTTTCGTAAATAGGATATAGCCAGCGGAAACCACCGTAAGACTTGCGAAGAAATAAAATACCACTTCAGTCATCGGTATTTTTCCTTTTTATAATAATCGGTCTTGGTTTAAATCCAGGTTTAGATGTATTTAATTTGGGCTGTTCTTGGTTTTTGTCGATAGGCTTCAACTTGATAATCGGCTTTATCTTTTTGGGTGTCGTTTCTTGATCCGTAGCCTTACTTTTTCTAATTATTGGCTTTGGCTTCAATACGGGTTTAGATACATTTTTTGATTCAGCCTGTCCTTGATTTTTGTTGGCAGCTCTTAGCTTGATTACCGGCTTAGTTTTCTTATCGGGAGCCTTTTCGTCCGCAGTCATACCTTTCTTAATGATAGGTCTAGAGGTAAAGACAGGTTTTGAAGTAACTGGTTTAGCTCCGGGCCTTATCGCCATTTTTGATTTTACAGCAGGTGTGGATTTAATCGTTTTTTGCGATTCGGCTTTCTTATTTTCCTGTTCTTCTAACATCTTTTTCTTCTCCAAGATCTCCAGGGGAGTCATGGTGGCAAAAGAATAGGTGTGATCGGCAAAATCATAAGCACTAAAATCGTACGACTTTGTCATAGTGAGGCATTCAGTTGGACAGACTGTGGTGCATAGGCCGCAAAAGCAACATTTAGCCATGTCAATATCAAACTTTGCGGCATGTATTCTTTTTGACGTACCGTCAGATGTTTTGCCTATAACCTCAGTGGCCCTAATTCCTTCAATATCTATACAATCTACGGGACAGACTTTAGCACATTTATCGCAGACAATGCAATCATCGATCTCATTATGCAATTTATATCTACCGTTATCAGGGACAGGTATCGACTCATGCGGATATTGCAACGTATTAATTCCTGTTTCAAAGGAATCAAAGTAGGTGGGATCGTCAATTCCGAGCTGATCAGACGATTTTCTCGATTCCTTAACGTGTTTAAAAGTAACACCCAGCCCTTTTGATAAGGTCTTTATGGAATCCTTAATATTTTTAAAATACGCCAAGATCTACTCGGTTTGATTACACTTTTTCAAGTGTAAAGTTAAACGTGCTTCCTTTATCTTCTTCACTTTCTACCCAAATAGTTCCCCCCATTTTTTCTACAAATTCCTTGCACAACTTCAGCCCCAAGCCGGTACCTTTTTCATTAGCTGTGCCCTTGGTGGTGTACAGTACGTTGGTATCGAATATCTTACTGATCTGATCAGTGCCCATGCCTACACCGTTGTCCTTTACGCTAACGGTCGCCTTACCATTAGTAGTAGATGAAGAAATTATGACCTCCCCTTTCTCATCCATAAACTTAATGGAGTTCGCTATTAAATTTCTTAAGATCAGATCCAACATATTAGGGTCTGCCTTTACCTTTAAACCTTTCTTAATCTGGTTCTTAAAGGTTATACCCTTTTCGTTTATCTCTTTAAAAAAGGAAAGATTATCGTCTACAGATTTCATCAAATTCACCTCATCCCACTGTAGGGTAATCTCATTCATTTCTACGAGCGCCCAATCAAGCAGGTTGTCTAACATTTTCCGCGTACCATCTAAACGCTGTTTTAAAGAACTAGTTACTTTTACTAACTCCTCCTGGCTTATATGTCCTTCATCTAAAAGGTCTAAAATACCTACTAGTCCATTGATAGGTGACCTCAAATCATGGGAAACGATAGAGAAAAATTTGTCTTTCATAGAAAGTAAGCTTTCTAACTCTTTTCTTTTCGCTTCTATTTCAGCTTGATGTGCAATAAGTTTTTCATTGGCTTTCCTTCTCTTAACGCTGTTTCTGTATAAAGTGAATAGAAGTATGCCTGTAAACGCTAGAATAACTACTAGTACGTTGCGAATAAATTCTTGATTTTTTAATTGTTCTTGTCTTAACTGCTGCTGAGCATTTAACTCGGCAATAGCTACATCTTTTCTTTCAATTTCAAATTCCATC
>JBCCLY010000798.1:0-2050 GCA_039026655.1 Cyanobacteria bacterium P01_C01_bin.38
AGGACAAACATCTGTTAACAAGCGTATTAAATGAGGAGTAGCGCGAGCATCTTCAATATCACAAAAAGCGCGTGCCGCCAGCATTTTCTGCTGTGGCTGAGGATTTTCAAGCAGCGCTAACATAGCCTCCGGTGATGGTTTATCCGCTTCTGACTCCGCACTCAGCGGCTCCATCTTATCTAAAGGGCTTTCTAGTTCCGCTTCGACATCAAGTAGGTAATGGTCATCTGCATCATACATAATTTTAAAATTACCATTACCCCGTACCTTTGGGAAGAGGGGAAAATAGAGTTAGGAGTTAGGAGTTATGAGTTAGGAGTTATGAGTTAGGAGTTAGGAGTTAGGAGTTATGAGTTAGGAGTTAGGAGTTGGGAGGAAAAGTTATTAGTTTTGTAGTGGTAACTGGTAATTGATAATTGATAATTGATAATTGTTAACTGATTACTGTTCACTGTAAAGGTTTGATCATCCATAAAGATTGAATTTGATAGCCAAGCTGGTTGTAGAGATTTAGCGCGGGGGTGTTTGTTTGAAAAACTTGGAGTGCTATTTGGTTGTCACCTCTTTGTTTAGCCCAGTTTTCGGCGTACTGCATTAAGGCTGTTCCTATTCCTTTGCGCCGATGTTCTGGGGTGACGTAAAGAAGAAATATGTGTGCGTGACGCAATCCGCTAATTTGATCGATGGCGTTTCCCATCCACAAACAGCCAATTGGATGGGTGGGAAATATATCTACTTGTTCTTTTTTCTCTGCTGAATATTCTACCCACCATAAAGGAGTATCTGGAGCAAGATATTGCTCGACTGTTTGCGATAAATGTGAAAAATCTTTCCCCGGAAACATATCTTGGTAGGTGCGCTGCATGAATTTTACTAGCAGCGCTCTATCTAAGCTTGAACCGGAACGAATTGTGTAATCCTGTAGTAGTTTGTCTGCCACTAATGACGTATTCGCTCGCTTATTTATACTTCTTTATTACTGTTATTTTCCAGGCTAGGAGAATGTAAGGATACAAATTGTGATGCACCTGAATCCCACATTCCTATACCTCCATCTTCTTCGATGGGTGCGGGTGCTGCCATATCTGAGGGTAAAAAGATCCGGGCACTAACTGCTACTAAAGCTAACCCGAAGATTAGTACTGCTATTAAAGGAGCAATGTATTGACGTAATATTGCCATGTTTAGATTTAGTAATTTTTAGTTTTCAGTTTTTAGCTTTCAGTTTTTAGCTTTTAGCTTTTAGCTTTTAGCTTAATTCAACTATTTTAACGCTCCCTGTCCCTTTCCAAGTCGGCGATCGCTCTTTGCCAATACCAATTTTCTGACATATCGGGATGATTTCGCTTAAGTTGTTCGATTAAGCGGTTTGCAGTTGCCCGATCGCCACCAACTAAAGCAAAGAGTTGATTTTGCAAATGTGCATCGGCTGTGGGTTCTGGGTTTGGATATGACGGTTGTGGAGAAAACGAGCGCGAGGTTCGCTTTTTAAATTCCCAAAATAGAACAAAATATAAGGTACCGAAAATAATTATTAAGCTTAGAGTTCCTAGAAAAGTTATCAAATTCAGGGTTAAATATCCCAAAATTAGTTGAGAAAGAACATAGCCGAGTATAACTCCTATCGTCATCAGAATTAAAATCGATACAATACCAACGAATTCTTGCCCCATAAATTGACTTTCCTTTTGTCTTGGTTTCCGTGAATAAGAATTATTAGTTTCAAGGGGCAAACACTGGCAATCTAAATTTAGTTGAGTGGATGCAGCGTTGTTAATCATGAACTGCTAATCGCAATCGTTTTAAATAGGAAAGCTTTCCGATAAAAAAGTAAGTTATTTTACTTCCTGCATACTAAATACCAAGAGCTAAATGATAACAATTGATACTCTATTACTTACAGCGGATTTTCATCTTAATGAGGTACAGAACCTATCGTGATAAGGGAGTAGGGAGTAGGGAGTAGGGAGTAAAAGAATGTACCTCATTTAACTGCAAAGTGCTGTATAAATTGTTCTTCAGCCAGAGTGCCTGTAATAGTTGTAAGCAA
>JBCCLY010000799.1:0-2046 GCA_039026655.1 Cyanobacteria bacterium P01_C01_bin.38
AAGTAGTTTAAAAAAGGATAACATTAAAGTTTTAAATGGAAAGGGAGGACGTGGGAATTTCTCGTCAGTTCAATCTTATCTAAATGCTGTAAAGTGGTTAGTTGATAATCGGATCGAATATGATTGGTTAATTTACCTTTCCGGTCAAGATTATCCAATTAAACCAATATCAGAAATCGAGAATTTCTTATCAAAAACCAACTATGATGGCTTTATGGAATACTTTAATGTTTTTTCATTGCTAAGTCATTGGAGTGTTCAAGAAGGTCAAAGCCGTTATTTATTTAAATATCAATCTATTCAATTTCTGAAAAAATTTCCAAATTGGTTGAAAAAGTTACTTACGCCAATCAAAATCATCAATTATTTGCAGCCTTTTTTTAGAATAAATTTAGCATATGAAATGTTTGGCATACGAAGGAAGCCGTTATTTAATAAAGATTTTCTTTGCTACGGTGGCTCTTTTTTTACAACCTTATCTAGAAAGTGTGTAGAGTATTTGCACATTTTTTGTCAAAAGCATCCGGAAGTTATTGAATATTATCAGAAAGTATGCGTATCGGACGAATCTTTCTTACAAACAGTTTTAGTTAACAGTAGAAGATTTCATTTATGTAATGACAATAAGCTATACTTTGATTTCTCCAAAACTCATAATGGAAGACCTAAAGTTTTGAGCTTAAGTGATTATAATTCCATATTGCAAAGCGACGCTCATTTTGCAAGAAAATTTGATATCACCGAAGATCGAATAATCTTGGATATTTTAGACGAAAAAATTACTAAACCAGCTATTTCCAAGCAAATTGAACCTGAATATAATGGTTGTTTGCTATCGCAATGCGGTTGATTAATAAAGACATTTAATAGGGAATAGGGAACAGGGAACAGTGAACAGGGAACAGGGAACAGGCAACATAAAGACTAAGTTTTAATTAAACATTTGGCAGTGCGAGCATCTTGCTCCCTATCCTATTCCCCATTCCCAATTCCCCATTCACCAATTACCAACTACCAACTACCAACTACCAACTACCAACTACCAATTCCTACTCCCTACTCCCTACTCCCTACTCCCCAATTTCAATCATGCCCAAAATACCAAAAGTTAGCGTTATAGTTCCTGCTTATAACGTCAGCAAGTATATTCAAGACGCTCTAATTTCTTTAGAAAAACAAACATTTTCAGACTTTGAAGTATTGATAGTTGATGACGGCTCAACTGATGATACTGCGGCTGTTGTGCAAAAATTCTGTCAGCGAGATTCTAGATTCAAGTTATTGCAAAAAGTAAACGGAGGTTTATCATCAGCACGCAATTACGGTATTAGTCATGCACGAGGTGAATATATTGCTTTACTTGATGGCGATGATATTTATCACAAAGATAAACTCGCAACTCATGTAGCTCGATTGTATAGTAGAGCGGATGTTGGGATAGTTTATGGCGCTTCCCAGACGATTCGCGATGATGGAAAGCCTACGTTTATTACTTTGAGCGGTAAACCAGTCGATCCTAATCCTCTATTAGCTTTGCTGTGTAAAAACTTTATCGGGCATGGTTCTAATGCGGTGTTTCGCCGTTGTTTAATTGCGGAAGTTGGTAATTTTAATGAAAGCTTGCGTAGTTGGGAAGATGTTGACTTGTGGTTACGGATAGCTGCAACGCAAAAATGGCGTTTTTATCGCGAAAAACGGATTTTATGCTACTATCGAGTGCGTCCTTCTGGATTATCTTTCAATATCGAGCAAATGCAGGCTTGTGGCGAACGTGTTATCAAAGATGCTTATCAACGCTCTCCAGAAATTAAACCGATGCTACCTACTGCTTATGCTTATATGTATCGCTATCTGACTCGCTTGTCTCTTCAGGGTGGAGATATAGAAACAGCACGTAGGTTTATTAAACTAGCTTTGGTTTCTGATAAGTCTATTTTCTTCCGCGATATTCGTTCTTTACTGACTCTGGTATCGGTACGTTTGTCACCATTAGCAAAATTAGTCATCGGAAACTCTCTTGGCTAACATCTTGCAGCATTCGCAATA
>JBCCLY010000800.1:0-2037 GCA_039026655.1 Cyanobacteria bacterium P01_C01_bin.38
AACAGGGTAATTCTGAGAATCGGATAATTATTTATGAGAATCGATGCACCACGGCGGATATTTTTCCATGATGGTTGTTGAAAATTTAAACTTACTACGGAAGAAAAAAGCCGTTGTTGATGTGCTTCCCAATGAGTTAAACGGCTATCGAGAGAATTTTCATAAACTCGTAGAGTAGTAAAAATAGTCGCACCAAATAACAATCCCGGTTCATTAATTGGTAATTGAATTGTTTCCGATTCGATTAATTCGCCATCATACCAATACATATTTTTTTGGTAGTTGTTAGTTGATAGTTGTTAGTTGGTAGTTGGTAGTTGGTAGTTGGTAGTTGGTAGTTGATAGTTGATTAAATCTGATATCTTACACGATTCTCAAGAAGCTGATAGAAACCCGGTTTCTTTGTAATTCCACAACGAAATAATAATGCTTTCACGACTAGAAACCGGGTTTCTGACACTGGTGCAAGATGTAAGTTAAATCTAACTTCTTGCACCATTCGCAACAAGCCAAGAGAAACCCGGTTTCTGTTCGTGAAAACACTATTATCTCGTTACTTTACCGACAAGAAACCGGGTTTCTGACACTGGTGCAAGATGTAAATTAAATAATAACTAAGAGAATTCACAACTAACATCTTACCTTTAACCTTTAACCTTATTCTGATTCATATATTTATAAATCGCGGCAGTATTTCGAGCATCGTCAATACCGCGATGGTGAGTTCCTTGTAACTGTAATCCTAAATAGTTTAAAGCCTTTATTATCCCAAAGCTTTTTTTAGGATTTCCAAAATATATAGAAAATTCCTTTTTGATATTTCGATGTTCCGCACCAAAAGGATAAGCTAAATTATGAAATTGGCAATCTTGAATAAATTGTGTTTTATCGTAATTTCCCCAAGAACAAAAAGTATTTTTAGGATACAAATCAATCCATTGTTTAAACTGGGGAATTACTTCTGGAAAAGTTTGTGCTGTATCAACATCTTGCTGAGTAATAGTAGTTAATTCCGTACAAAATTTAGTTAAAATTGGATGCCTTACAGGTTTAATAAATTGCTGATATTCCGAATCAATTTCCCAAGTCGAGCGGTTTAACATTACCGCACCAATTTCAATTATTTCCATTTCCTCCCGGAAAATACTACCATCATCCGAACAAGTCGCTTCCAAATCAACAATTAAAAAATAGCTAGACATTTAACAGTTAAGTAGGTTGGTGTTGAAAATTGTAACTATGACGAGGAAGTAGGGAGTAGGGAGTAGGGAGTAGGGATTAAGGTAAAGGTTTTAGCCTAATTTACATTTTGTGATGTATTTAAGTTTATTTGTGCCTACTTACTTATCAATTATCAATTATCTACTCCCCAACTCCTAACTCCTAACTCCCAACTCCTAACTAATTCCCTACTCCCAACTCCTAACTCCTAACTCCTAACTCCTAACTAATTCCCCTACTCCCTACTCCCTACTCCCTTTAAAAGCTTTAACCCAGCCGAATTTAATAGCGCTATCTAGACTAAAGGCTGCTATCGCAAAACCTACAATACTTTCTGAGGCAAGCACTATTAAAGGAAAAATTGAAGCGGAAAAATTTAGTCCGATATCTACCTGAGCTAAACCTCTTACTAATCCGAAAGCAAATATGCCACCTTCTTTCAAATGGGGATTTTTATCTTCGCGGATAATGTAGCGATAGGTAACACCAAATAGAAAACCAGAAAAACCGGCTATTCCAGCACTTATCAACCACTGCAAATCAAGCGTAATTATACTGTCACTGTATTGTTCAATAAAATACTCTTTCAGTATAAATTTATTAAAAATAGAAGCCAGAATAAATACCAAAGAAAACGATACAGCAGATACAATCCCAGCCTTGAAGGATTCCAAACGTTCCGCCATTAAATTTGGTTGAAAAGTTTCTTTCATCACAATGCCCAATGCCCCATGCCCCATGCCCTATTTCAACTAGTAACTGAATGATTGTATGATAATTATAAAGTTGTTAAGACAGGAAGTTTAAAAGTAGTAT
>JBCCLY010000801.1:0-2030 GCA_039026655.1 Cyanobacteria bacterium P01_C01_bin.38
ACTGCACTCCCGAAGCTGTCATTTGTGCCAACATCAGCAAATATATCGATGTCGCATCAAGCTGTAAATGTCCCCATTCATCATCGCCAACAACAATATCGCCAGTTGCAGTATTATATTTGGCGTGCAAAGCATCCAAAGGCGATTGAGTATGCTTAAACTTTTCTACTTTACCCGCCTGTCGCATCATCGAGAATAACAATCCGCGCATCAACTTGATAACGCTGTGTGTTAATTCGTAAGTGCGCCCCTTATCTTCATCCACTTTGCGATAAGCTAACGCTAAACCCCAAACCGCTAAAATACTGTAAACGTTATCCCGCACCCAAGCGTCTGTATAGTCTCCGTGGGCTGTTATCGCCGTGGAAGCCGGAAGCAAACCAGTAATCGGATTTTGACGCGAAAGAATAATAGTTTTTATTTGGTGATAATAATATTCAAGCCGAGGAAGTAACTGTAAAGTTCCAAACATAATTTAATTAGATAAAACTTAGTGGGATTTCATCCCATAACCATTTAGCAAATTTTAAAAGCAAAAACAGCATAATTTTTGCAATCGCTCCTTAGTTCACTACTAGCCGCCATTACAAACTATTGTTAGTGAAATATGAGAATTTTTTCTATTTTCTGCAAAAAGATTGTTTCAATGACAGCAGATTCTCAAACCGTTAATGTTGCCCTTTTTTCTGGGATTGTCAACAACCCAAAATATTTAATTTTTGAAATCCGGACTATATAAAACAATAAAAACTTACTTTTTCTGATTCATTTAAATTCTTTATAACTTTCCTTAATAGCAAATATTCCTATTATTTTTTGCAAAAAGCTATTATTATCAAGCAATTTGCTGCCAAAAATAATTCGCAATTTTTTATCTAAATTAGATGCTCAATTTAATACTTTAAAAATGTTGACAATCAAGTCTGAATAAGATATGAGAACCCTCCCAATAAAAGACTATTGTTAAGTTAGTGTAAATTTTAATGCCCCAAGGAAAGTGCCCATCAACCATAGGTTGTTAGGAATTCGATCGTAGTTTTCCTCAATATTTCAATCGTGCTTTATCTGCGTTGAATGTACTGTGTTTTGCTTATCAACCGGGAAAACGAAGACATTGTATATGTGATAGTACTTAATTTTATTCGTAAGTATAAAATAATAATTACTTGCTACAATGTTAATAATTTGACTTAAAGAATTGTCGAGTAGATTGGTATATTACCTTGACATAGATAGTAAGAGTAGTAAAATCTACTCTATTGAAATGAAAATCGGGGCATAGAGACATTCAGTAGTGCGTAATATTACTAAAAATAATACTGAAGCTCAGCATCTACCGGATTACACAGTTCCGGGTTAGTATTATGACTTAGCGATACCTTCATAGGTAATCGATGTTGATTTTTTAAAAATTTATGGACAAGAGTCCGGAAGACAGTAGTACCATCCTCCTCTAAGCTGAAGAGTTTATCTCTCAGCGCGGGGGAGATAAAAGGAGGAAATATGCTTATTCAAGATGTTCGCAATTTTGCAATCAATATTGCTGATTTCGGCGTTACAGATTTAAATGAACTTAAATGGGATTTGAACCATTTACAAGCTGTTGATATAGGGGATTACATCAGCAATTTATCTAGAAAACAACGTGCCATAGCATTTCGCTTGCTTAATAAAAATAGAGCGATCGACGTATTTGAATATTTACCTCCGGAAGTTCAAGAACAATTAATAAATTCTCTGCATGACGTACAGGTAGCGCAAATCCTCGAAGCAATGAGTCCCGATGAGCGTGCGGAATTATTTGACGAGCTACCTGCAAAGGTTGTCAAGCGGTTATTACAGTCTTTGAGTCCGCAACAAAGACAAGTCACAGCAACAATTCTCGGTTATCCAGAAGGTACCGCAGGAAGGGTGATGACTACCGAATACGTGCGGTTGCAGCAAGGTTTAACAGTCAGAGAAGTTCTGAATAAAATCCGCTGTCAAGACGAAGACAAAGAAACTATTTATTATGCCTACGTCACCGATCG
>JBCCLY010000802.1:0-2027 GCA_039026655.1 Cyanobacteria bacterium P01_C01_bin.38
GAAATTTGTAACGGTAAAAGTCCGGTTATAAAACATAACTCGGATGAACCCGACTGGCACGGATGGGATAAATATGAAGGAAAAGCTGATGAAGAATTGCCCATATTTACCAGTATGCAACTGGATGAGCGTTATTACGGCGAATTACAAGGATTAAATAAAGCCGAAACAGCGGAAAAATTAGGTAAAGAACTGGTGCATTAATGGCGACGTTCGTTTTCAGTGCGTCCACCAGGTGGCGAGAGTTTGGAAGACACCATGAATCGAACTGTACCTTTTTTTAAAGAACGTATTTTAACTCATCTAAAACAGGGTGATACTACCCTAATAGCCGCCCACGGCAACTCATTACGCTCTATTATCATGGAGCTAGATAAACTCGAACCACAAAAAGTTCCAAATTTAGAATTAGCAACCGGACAACCGATAGTATACGACGTAGATGAACAAGGCAACGTCTCGAATAAGTTGATATTGAAGTAGTTAGTGGTTAGTGGTTAGTTGTTGGTGGTTAGTTGTTAGTGGTTAGGGGTTAGTTGTTACTCTTTATTGCCCAATTACCAATTACCAATTACCAATTACCAATGCCCCATGCCCCATGCCCAATCCCCAATTCCCCAAACCGTATAAATTCTTAATAACAATTTAATCAAAGTGCATATAATCCGACAGCCAATATTAGGAATTCGTAAATAGAATAGGATTTGCTGCATAAAGAGGAATCTTTAATCGGTAATTAGGAATAAGTAGTTAGACAAATGTATTAATTACCGATTTTTAAATTTTGCAAGTAGTAGCACAATTAAGCAAAAAGCGTCAATCCTCGACACATCGATTTTATTAACGGAGTAGATTATGTCCAAAAATTTATTAGAACAATTACGCTCAATGACTGTTGTGGTAGCCGATACTGGCGATATCCAACAAATTGAAAAGTTCAAGCCTCAAGATGCTACCACTAATCCTTCCTTGATTACTACAGTGGCTCAAATGATGGAATATCAGGGAATTGTTGACGATACTTTAATTCAAGCTCAGAAAGATGCTGGCGCAAATGCAAGCCAAGCTGATATTACCAGACTGGCTTTTGAACGTTTGGCTGTGGCTTTCGGTTTAAAGATTCTGCAAATTATCCCCGGTAGAGTTTCTACTGAAGTTGATGCTCGTCTTTCTTACGATACCGAATCTACTGTTAATGTTGCCCGAGAAATTATCAAGCAATACGAAGCCGCAGGAGTTTCCCGCGAGCGTGTTTTAATCAAAATTGCTTCTACTTGGGAAGGTATCAAGGCAGCGGAAATTCTGGAAAAAGAAGGCATTCACTGTAACCTAACTTTGTTATTCGGCATCCATCAAGCTATTGCCTGTGCGGAAGCTAATGTAACTTTGATTTCTCCTTTTGTCGGACGTATTCTTGACTGGTACAAGAAAGATACCGGCAAAGATAGCTATCCTGCTAATGAAGATCCAGGTGTTTTGTCTGTAACTCAGATTTACAACTACTACAAAAATTTTGGCTACAAAACCGAAGTTATGGGAGCTAGCTTCCGCAATTTAGGTGAAATAACCGAACTCGCTGGTTGCGATTTATTAACTATTGCTCCTAAATTCTTAGCCGAATTGCAAAACAGCACAGACGAATTACCCCGCAAGCTCGATGCAAAGAAAGCTGCTGCAATGGATATTGAAAAAATCTCGATGGATAAAGCCACCTTCGAGAAAATGCACGCAGAAGATAAAATGGCTTCTGACAAATTAGACGAAGGAATCAAAGGTTTCTCTAAAGCTTTGGAAAATCTCGAACAGTTGCTAGCTGAAAGATTAGCTAACCTTGATGGAGCATCCAAGGCTGCTTAATACTTAATACCAGTAGTCAACACATAAGTTAAGGGTTTGTAGTAAGCGATTTATCGCTCTAAGGGATTAAAGCACTTACTACAAACCTGTTTTATTAGTAGGGAAGAGGGAGTAGGGAGTAGGGAGTAGGCAGGGAAGTAGCGGTAAGAGTGAGGGTTTTAACCAGTGTC
>JBCCLY010000803.1:0-2025 GCA_039026655.1 Cyanobacteria bacterium P01_C01_bin.38
AGTTATCCAGATTTAGCAAAAGCTATTGACACTGCTTTTAGCGAAGTCTCTTTAAAAGATATTCATAATTGGTTTACCCACTGCTGCTACTGTACTTCACTAGATTGAAAAACGCTATACAACTATTACGAATTCTTTTTGATGGTGCTGTTAAGGGACTATCGTTAATATGTTCGGGTGAAGAAAAAGCATTAAGTTCGGCTTGCAAAATATCCACAGCGCTTTCATCAAACCACTCAGCAAAAGCTTGTGGATTGCTGTACAATAAACCTTCAAATTCGTGAACAAGTAGATTTGGAATAAAATTTTTGTGTTTGATATCTTTAGCCATTTCTGTTTCTAAATATTCTGCTTTCTGTAAAGGCTCATTTATTTTTGGTAGCGAAATACTTCCGGGAAAGTCATTTGGTAAAGCGTACATATCAAACATTGTGGTGACAAATGCTTTTGCATCTTCCAGACATTTACGATTAATTTGCGGCTTGATTTTTGCGTAACTTACTACACCACCTTTCGCGGTTTTACTGGTTCTTACTAAAATCGGATTGAGGTATATATTTTTATCTATAAAATATTCGTATAATAGTTCTCTGACAAAAGTTTCTTCGGTTTGCCCTTCAACAAAAACGTGAACTCGAATCATTTTGAAGGTCTACCTCCAATCAGGTTTTTCTTCCAAAGTTCCCCTAAGCTATAGTCTTCAAGCCATGTTTCTAACTCTTGCGGTTCTAATCTACGAAGTGAAGAAGCTCCTTGATTACGGTCAACAACAATTACATCTGAAGCATTAAATTCGTTGAGTAATTCCACTGACTGCGTAGAAACAATTACCTGTTTAGAAACAGTCTTTATCAAAGAAGCCAAAACCGTAATAGCATAGGGATGAAGACCAAGTTCAGGCTCATCAACTAATATTGTCTCCGGTTGGAAATCTTCTGGTTGTAAAAAAACTGTAGTCAAACATATAAAACGCAACGTACCATCGGAAAGCAAGTGCGCTTTGAAAGGAATATCCTGTCCCCGCTCTAACCATTCGAGTTCGATAAAGTCGTTGTTTTGTGGTGATGGACGTAGGTAAAAATCTCTAAAAAACGGTGCAACAAGCCGAATAGTTTTAACTATTTTCTGATAGGATGATGAATAATTATCGCGCAATAAATAAAGGAAAGCGGCAAGATTTCGGGCATCAGGACGCAGGTAATTATTATCATTAATACCATGACGCTGTTTTACATAAGCAGTATCGCTGGTGTCATGAAAATGATAAACTCTCCATCCCTGCATAGCTGACAAAAGATGCTCATGAATTCTTGTGCCAGTAATAGAAAAAGCCTTTGTCTCAAAATGACCTTTTCCTAGTTGATATTCTGCTGCTAAATTCCACCAAAAAAACTCTTCAACAAACATCAAGCGATTATCTTGAGTTGCTGCTAACGCTGCGAAATAGCCTTTATTACCAAAATATAGCCGAAACTCTAACTGTTCCGTTGTTTTTCGTCCAAAGTGCAATAGTGTATCGGGGCTACCCTGACGGCTGACAAAAACTTGTAAATTTTCTTCAAGTAGCTGCTGCATCATGCGAAAAAAGCCAATAAAATTGGATTTTCCTGCTCCATTAGCACCAATCAAAACATTTATCTTGTAGAGTTCAATATCGCATTCGACGATAGATTTGAACCCTTTTAAAACTATTCTCGACAGTTGTTTTTCACCAATAATCCCCGTCATCGAACAGTCTCCTAATATTCCAGCTTGTTATCCGCAGTTTCGTTTTTACATTTACCATTATCATAAGCTGTTAAACACTTAAATCATATAACATGGTGCGTTGCGCTAACGCGACAACACACCCTACAATCTCTCCCTATCACCCCATCCCCCCTGCCATCAATAAACCAACTTCTTCTAATGTGGCTGTCTTGGCATCTAATACACCAACAAATTCACCACGATACATTACTGCAATGCGATCGCTAATTGCCATAATTTCTTCTAATTCGGTAGAAATATATACAATCGCCGCTC
>JBCCLY010000804.1:0-2025 GCA_039026655.1 Cyanobacteria bacterium P01_C01_bin.38
ATTCCAACGGTTTGATACCAGTAGTGACCACAGATGCAAACACTGGGGAAGTTTTGATGCAAGGCTATATGAATCAGGATGCATTAGTTAAAACAATTGAAACTGGTGAAGCTCATTATTATAGTCGCAGTCGTCAGCAGCTATGGCATAAAGGTCAATCAAGCGGATTGGTACAGAAAGTTAAGCAATTATTGATTGATGATGACCAAGACTGTATTTGGATGCGGGTTGAAGTTGCTGGTTCAGGAGCTAGTTGTCACGTTGGTTATCGTTCTTGTTTTTATCGTAGTATTCCTATAGGAAAAGATATTGTATCTTCTGAGAACCATATACGGTTAACCTTTACCGAAACCGAAAAAACCTTTGACCCAAAGACAGTTTACGGGGATGCACCCAATCCAACACAACTTTGATTTATCCTCGTGACGCTCAAAAGGCAGCAGTTTTAATTTATACTTATTACCTTCTGCCATCTGCCCTCTGCCTCCTGCCTTTTTTTGGTAAATAAGCGATGGGATTAACAGCCCTTTTTCCTGGAGGGTGAATTTCAAAATGCAAGTGAGGACCCGTACTAAAACCAGTACTACCCATATGAGCAATCATTTGACCTTGTTGAACTTTTTGACCAAGTTTAACAAAGTGCCTGTGATTATGGGCATAACGAGTTAAACTACCGTTGGGATGACGAATATCGATAATCTTCCCATAACCTCTTTGTCTACCTTCAAATGTTACGACTCCATCTGCTGCTGCAACTATTGGTGTTCCAGTTTTGTTAGCAATATCAATACCTCTGTGCATTCTACCCCAGCGCATACCGTAGCCTGAAGTTAAAACTCCTTTTGCTGGCCAAATATAAGCAATTTTGGCATTATCTAAAGATGGTGGAAAAGTATTTTGGTCAATTGGTTGGGGAAGGTATTTTTCGATAATTGCTAGAGGTGGTAAAGGTTGTCTTGTAAAAACTTTCTTGTTTGACTCTGCTGGTTCTGCTGAAGCAGTTTGGTTACTTTGTCCAATAAATAAAACGCTAGCATTCACGATGGACATTGCTACAGCAATTGTTACAAAATTTGTCTGTGCTTTTCGGTCGTTTTTCAATAGTTTATTTAAACGAAACACCGAGACATCAGCATTCCTTTCGGATAAAGTCTTTGCCGTCTTGATTAATATGGACTTCAAGAATAGCCTCCAGCTTTGAGTGTGTGAGGGAAACAAATATCTGTTATCTATATAAGAATGATAATCATTCTCATTTTATTGGTCAAGGCTATTTTAGATACAATTTACTTTCTTATCAGTAAAATTACTTATACAAATTTCTCCCTCCCTTTCTCCCTCAGTCAACACTAGTAATCTTCGAGCGGTTGGAGGAGTAGTGGTCTGTCCCATTAATTCTGACGGGTGAATCTTTGTTCGTAGTTGCGCTTTCTCGCAGAGTAAGCGCAACTACGAACGATTGTTCTGATACCAGCGAGTTTCTCCATTGGGTTGGTCGATTAGATTTACTCCTACAGCTTGTAATTGATTGCGAATAGAATCGGATAAAGCAAAGTTACGATTTTTACGTGCATCTTGTCGTTGCTCAATTAAAGCTGCAATTTCTGCATTACTAATTACTTCTGATGGGTTGTTATTTTCTGCTGGGGATAAAATTTCAAGTCCGAAAACCTCTGCTAATGTCGCTAAAGTTTGCCACATTTGCTTTAACTTTTCTGAAGGAATTTCAGTATTACCTTGATGGGTGATGATATTAGCATTTCGACGCAGTTCTTTGGCTAGTTCAAATAATACTGCTAATCCCCCTGGTGTATTAAAATCATCATCCATTGCTGTTTTAAAGCTGTTTATCTCAGAATTCAGCAACTCAGTTTTTGGATTTAAATTTGTTTCCTTCCATCCCAATTTCTCGCCATATTGGTGTTGGAATAACAAACCAGTTTTGAGAGTTTCCCAAGAATTTTCAGCGGAAGAAATAGCATCTTCTGTAAAGTCCAAAGGCTTGCGGTAATGGCCTTGCAGTAC
>JBCCLY010000805.1:0-2014 GCA_039026655.1 Cyanobacteria bacterium P01_C01_bin.38
TAAAATTTCTAATTTTCCTTTAGATAAAGCCAGAGAATTAATCGAATTAGTTGATAAATCACCTCAAACTCTACCAGTACCTTTATATAAACTCCAAGCGCAGCATTTAATCAGAGTTTTGCAAAAGCATCAGGTGATGGCAAGTTTGAAAAAGATAGGGAAGGGGATTAGGAGTTAGGAGTTAGGAATTAGGAATTAGGAATAAAAAGTAAAAGAGTAATATTTTTTACTATATAAACAGTGTTTATTTGGAGTTATTAAAAATGAGAAAAGGTATCAAGTTTAATACAAAGTATTAAGTACGGCTTGATTATTGCAGATGTGCTGAGTTTAATAAATTTATTGATATTAAAACTCTCATTACTGAATGAAATTTATACATTTATATTGTATTGTACTAATTGGGATAACTATAGTAAATATGCCGACTACAGCATCCCCCACAAAACAGAATTCTATTAAAAGTTTTAGCCAATGGTGTAAGTCCAAACATACTTTACCAAAAGAAACTGAGCATACTGTTAGAGTTTTACTACAAAAAGCTGGCACTACTGATTGCGATCGCGCAGAGCAAAAGCTAAGTAAAAAAAGGATACTCGATCTTTCATCTCATAAAATCAGCGACTTATCACCGCTTGCTCAATTGACTAATTTGAGAGAACTTTACCTTTCTTACAATCAAATCAGAGACTTATCACCCCTTGCTCGATTAACTAAGTTAAATTTTCTTTTCCTTGAGTCAAATCAGATAGGCGATTTATCCCCGCTTTCCCAATTAACCAATTTAACTTGGCTTTTTGTAGGGGGAAATCCGATTAGCAACAAAACCTGTCCCGTAAAGCCGGAATCTGTATGTGAGTTTGAAACAAATACTGACGAAGTTTTCCCTGAAGACTTGCAGATATTTGCTTAGTTTGGCACTTCTGATAGAAACTTAAGAAAGGTTCGTAGTAACTGATATCTTGCACCAATGTCAATTAGCGCTCAAAACCGCCTGGGATTGAAAATCCCAGGCTAATAGCTCAAGTCTACTCAAGTAGACTCAAACACTTACCCAGTCCTATTTATAGGACTTTCGCTATTAGCTTGGGGTTTGCAACCCCAAGCGGTGTTGAGAATGGTGCAAGATGTCAGATTGTCAGATTTATAGGACTTTTGCTATTAGACGGAGAGCAGCGCATTGCGGAGGTTCCCGCAGTACGTAGCGACTGCCGCCGCGTTGTAGCAACTGGCGTTCCGTTGTAGCAACTGCGGAGGTTTGCAACCCCAAGCGATGTTGAGAATGGTGCAAAATGTGAGTAGTAAACAATTTATCGCTTTAGAGGGAAGACGGCTCCTACTACGAACCTATATCGAAGTTGCTGCGAGCGAGCCAAATTTCAAATTAGCAATGTTATTAAGTTACATCTTTGAGTATTGCTACCAATTACCATCAATTTAACTGGATACTGGCAATAATAAAATAACTCTTATGAGATCCGAATCTCGCACTCAAGCAATCCACCAAATCACCGAACGCGAATTAATTTCCGTCGATCCTCCTAGTTGTCTTGAAGAACTTTGGGAAATAGATGTTTTTAGCCTCAGCAAAATGAAGCAATGTCTGCCCAAAGCTGTTTTTAAGTCGCTGAAAAAAACTATTGAAGCAGGCGAAAAGCTTGATATTTCTATTGCCGATACGGTGGCATCGGCAATGAAGGAATGGGCTATTTCTAAAGGTGCGTCTTACTATGCCCACGTTTTTTATCCTATGACTAACGCCACCGCAGAAAAACACGATGGGTTTATTTCTACTCAAAGTGATGGTACGGCGATCGCCGAATTTTCTGGCAAGCTTTTAGTTCAGGGCGAACCCGACGGTTCATCTTTTCCTAATGGCGGCATTCGCTCTACTTTTCAAGCTAGGGGCTATACGGTTTGGGACGTAACCAGTCCTGCCTATCTAATGGAAACCGACAATGGAGTAACTCTTTGCATTCCTACCGTTTTCGTTTCTTGGACGGGTGAAGCTTTA
>JBCCLY010000806.1:0-2013 GCA_039026655.1 Cyanobacteria bacterium P01_C01_bin.38
GATCGAGCAATTGAAAATTTACAAATAGCCATCAATCTAAGTCCTGAAAAATATCAAGAAATGGCAATAACTGATAATGATTTCAATACTATCCGTAATAACGAACGCTT
This sequence comes from Cyanobacteria bacterium P01_C01_bin.38, assembly GCA_039026655.1. GTDB lineage: Bacteria > Cyanobacteriota > Cyanobacteriia > Cyanobacteriales > Nostocaceae > Rivularia. The sequence goes on from JBCCLY010000806.1 coordinate 111, forward strand.
TCAAAAACTTATAGACAACGATTAATCTAGCCCACGAAGGTGGGCTTTGCTTCTGTAGCCCCAGATTTCTAATCTGAGAGCGATTGAGGATACCAACAAACATCTTTCCCGGTGCGTTGCGCTACGCGACAACACACCCTACGCCTAAATCATGATGAGCGATCGCGAACATTAACAAACATTTTCCCCGGTGCGTTGCGCTACGCGACAACACACCCTACACCTATTCCCTGTTCCCTGTTCCCTATTCCCCATTCCCCATTCCCCATTCCCTTAACACCTAATACTTCTCCCGTTTCTCCACCAAAGCAGTTTTCACATTTTCATATTCAATTTCAATCTTATCAATCTGCTCTGCTATCTCTTCTTGCATTTCGCTCACCACCATAATTTCCAATTGCGTGCATAAAGTAGCTAGTTTGTTTGCACCTAATGTGGCGCTACTTGAGGAAAGTGTGTGAACTAAAAGCTGAACGTTTTTCAAGTTATTTTCACTTAAAGCGGCTCGAATATTTACTAAAAAGTTGGGAGTTTGTTCTAAGTAATCATCAATTGTTTCTAGTAAGAATTCTTTAGGATCAACTCCACAATTAAAATCGGCTATTCTATATATTTCTTGCAGTGCGGCTGTGTCGATTGTTGTATAGTTTTTACTGCTAGATTCTTGTGTACTTTCCTTAATTTGTTTACTTATCTCTTGTCTATTAATCCCAGATTTATTAAGCACCTGCATGAGTTCTTCAATGCGAAAAGGTTTAGCAAGATAATCATTTATACCTGATTCTAAAAAAGTTTCTTTTTCTTTTAATATTGCACTTGCTGTTAATGCAATAATTCGGGGACGTACTGAGATATCCCATTCCTCACAAATATAGTGTGTTGTTGTGATTCCATCCATTTCGGGCATTTGTATATCCATCAACACTACATCGTAAGGTTGACGGCGCATTGCTGTAAGTGCTTCTAAACCATTGTTAGCAATATCTGGTTGATAACCCATTTGTTGCAGCATTAAGGTTATCATTTTTTGATTTGTAGGGTAATCTTCAACTAAAAGTATTTTTAAAGGATTTTTTTCAGCTACAGTCGTATCGATTACAGTATCAGATTCTCCTTCTTTAGTTTCCCATTCTTTATTTAAAAGTGTATTAACAACACGAGCGGTAATAGTGAAATAGAATGTACTTCCTTGATTTTCTTCACTTTCAACCCAAATTTTACCGCCCATTAATTCGCTTAATTGTTTGCAAATTACCAACCCTAAACCCGTACCACCATATTTTCTCGTTATAGAAGAATTTACTTGACTAAAGGCTTTAAATAAACGATTAATCCGATTGCTTGGTATTCCGACTCCGGTATCTTTAATAGCAAATTGAATTTCGTAGTTATTTTTTTCATCACCAATAGTTTGACGCTCCCGGCTTGTTACAGAAACTTCGACGCTTCCAGTATCGGTGAATTTAATCGCATTGCTAATTAAATTAATTAAAATTTGTCGCAGTCGGCTGATATCGCTGACTATAACTTTGGGAAGTTCGGGATTATTATGGAAAATAAGTTCTAATTCTTTTTCTTTTGCTTTTGGTGTTAATAAGGAAAGGGCTTCTTCAATACAGCTATTTAAATGAAAAGGTTCTTCCTCGAATTCTAATTTTCCAGCTTCAATTTTAGAAAAATCAAGTATATCATTAATAATTTCGAGTAATGCTTTGCCACTATTACAAATAGTTTCGGCAAATTCTTCCTGCTGCTCAGTTAGATCGGTATTTAACAAAATATCTGCCATGCCAATTACAGCTGCAACAGGAGTACGTATTTCATGACTAATCATTGCTAAAAACTCTTGTTTTGCAAGTTCAGCTTGTTTTCGTTCAGTCATGTCTCGTAAAATATAAACATA
>JBCCLY010000807.1:0-2003 GCA_039026655.1 Cyanobacteria bacterium P01_C01_bin.38
AATAATTGATTCAGCTAAACCAATCATACCGTTTAACGGTGTTCGTAGTTCGTGGGAAGTATTAGCTAAAAACTCATCTTTCAACTTATCAAGTCTTTCTAATTCCCGATTTTTTTCTTCTAAATTTTCAAAAGATTCGTGAAGTTGAGAAGTCATGTTCTTAAAAGAATTTGCTAACTCTCCGACTTCATCAATGCGCGAACCTTGAACGGTTTCTGCTTTTTCCCATTCTCCTTCTGTAATATCTTTTGCTGCTTGATTCAGACGCGAAACTGGTAGAGAAATTCTGCGAGCCATAATAATACTAACTACAATGGCCATAACTAAAGCCAATAAACATAATAATAATGTGTTGCGCCGATTTTCATCAATTTGTGCCATGAAATCAGCTTCGGGAATTACAATTACAATCAACCAGTCCAAACCATACTTATCATTGAATGTGGTTACTTGTAATAATTGATCTTTATCTTCGAGTTCAAATTCTAGCTGATGAGTTTCTTTGATATTATTTAAACTACCAAATTTATCTTTAAGAAATTGAACAGATTTACTAATTAAAGGAGAAGTACTATTGCTAGCACTTAAACGTTCTATTTTGTCTCCTTTCTTAAAATATGCTTTTTCATTAGTGGAAGAGCCAATTATAGTACCGTCGCGCTCTACGATAAAAACTTGACCTGTTTTACCAACTTTTACTTTCTGCAAAAATGTAGTAATCTGCTTTAGAGATAAATCGGCTGCTAACACTCCCTCAAATTTACCATTGTTGTAAATCGGACGAGTTGCTGCAATCGCAATATCGCTACCATCGTTATATGTATAGATATCGCTCCACTGCGGACGTTTGCTGTTTTTACTCGCTTCATACCAAGGTCTTTTACGAGCATCATAATTGGGGTTAGTTAACTTGGGTATACCAAAACGTCTACCTTTACCTTCAGTATTGTAAATCAGAAGCTGACCGGCTTTAAAATTTCTAGTAATAGTAGTTTTATTAGTTATATCTGCACCTACATAGCCACCATCCTCATTACCAAGAAAAATTATATTTACATCTTTATATATCTGCTTCTGCTGCCAAAATTTACGTGCTATCGTATCTGGTTCATTTAAATCCAATATTCCCAACCGCATCAATTGAGCATTATTCTGATTAATCAAATGTGGAGGTTTAAGGTAATCGTGAAGGTGTAGTTCGATACGGTCACTAATTTCACTACGTAATTCGGAAACAGCCTTAGTAACTGCATCTTGCGAATTTTTGAATGAAACATAACCTACTAAACCTACTATTCCCACAACTTGTAATACAAATGGAACAACTAATAAAGTTCGTAAAGGAATTCTATTTTTTATTGAAAATCTTTGCAAAAATCCTTTGCTATCTTTATCTTTTATTTGATTATCTAGTTTCTCTGCAACCATCGCTCAATCTCCTGTTATCAATTAGCAGTTGTTAGTTGTTAGTTCTTTCTTCCCCCTCTACCCTCTCTCCAACTCCTAACTCCTAACTCTTAACTCCTAACTAAACTTACTTCTTCGTCATTGCCCAAACTCCGCACCAGTCTTCGGGAATTCCATTACATTGCAATTCTTCGACTCTTTCTAAATATAGTGCTGCGGCTTTATCTTCTGGATTTAGTGCTAAAACTTTTTCAAAATAAAATTTAGCTTTAACGCAATCTCCACAACGATAATTCTCTAATCCGTTTTCAAAATCAGAAAGAGTTTCTAACTTTAAATTGCGAGTTTCTTCTAATTCTCCATCTAATATTTCATAAATTGCTATAGGCTCGCTTCTACCTTTGACTATGACTCGATCTAAAAAGCGCATTTGATATTTGTCGGCATTATTTAAATGCTTTAAAGCTTGTTCGCTAATTACTAAAGATACGCCATAAAATTTGGTCAAACTTTCCAAACGAGCTGTCAAATTCACGTTATCGGAAAACGCATCGCCTTGCATTCTGGCTACTTCTCCTACCATTCCTACCATCATA
>JBCCLY010000808.1:0-2000 GCA_039026655.1 Cyanobacteria bacterium P01_C01_bin.38
GTTGGTATTGGTGCATCCGCAGGGGGACTCCGCGCTTTAGAAGAATTCTTCGAGCATATGCCAACTGATAGCTCGGCTGCTTTTGTGGTGATTCAACACCTTTCACCAGATTTCAAAAGCTTGATGAAAGAGTTGCTAGGGCGGCGCACCCAAATGGCTATATATCGGGTGGAGGAAGGAATGGTGTTGCAACCGAATTCGATTTATTTGATTCCTCCCGGTAAAAATTTAGTCTTAGAAAATCAAAAGCTACATTTATTAGAGCAAGAAGAGCGCAGCCGTCACGGGCTGAATTTGCCCATAGATTTGTTTTTAGAATCTTTGGCTAAAACCTATGCTCAAAGAGCTATTGGCGTAATTTTATCGGGCACTGGTAGCGATGGAACCAATGGTTTAAGGAGAATTCATGAAGCGGGGGGGTTTGCAATGGTGCAGGAACCCACAACGGCTGAATTTGATGGAATGCCTAGAGTTGCCATTGCTACGGGAATAGTAGATAGAATTTTGTCCCCACAAGAATTAGCGACTACGATCGATCGGTTGGTACAACCGCCGAATTCACCTTCAGATAATAACAATAATCTTTCAGAGCTATTCAAACCCGAAGATTTACACCGTATTGCCAGTATTTTGGCTATTCACGAGCAAACTGATTTTTCACATTACAAAGCCACTACTCTCTCGCGACGCATCCACCGTCGCTATTTGATTAGTGGCTGCAATAGTTTAAATGAGTATATTCGTCTTTTAGAAACATCTTCTCAAGAAAGAGCAATTTTACGTCACGATTTGCTCATCAGCGTCACTCAATTTTTCCGCGATGATTTGGCTTGGGATTTTTTAGAAACTACGGTGATTCCTCAATTAATAAATACAGCTAATCCTAATCAAGAGTTACGCTGTTGGGTAACTGCTTGCGCTACAGGAGAGGAAGCTTATTCTTTAGCAATGTTACTTGATGAAGCGATAACAAAATCCGATAAGCCAATCAAATTTAAAATTTTTGCTACCGATATTGATAGAGCAGCATTAGATAAAGCAACTAATGGTATTTATCCTTTAACTATTACTAATAATATTAACCCCGAACGATTAGAGCGTTATTTTGTGCGGAAAGATACTTGCTTACAGGTAATTCGTAAACTGAGAGAAAAAATATTATTTGCATCCCACGATTTAACTAAAGATGCTGGCTTTACGCGGATGAATTTAATTAGCTGTCGTAATTTGCTGATTTATTTACAAGCGGATTTACAGCAGCAAGTATTACGCAATCTGCATTTTTCTTTAGCATCTAAAGGTATTTTATTTTTGGGAGAAGCTGAAAATTTAGGTGACATCGAACCAGAATTTCTGCATCTCGATACGAAAAATCAAATTTATCAAAAACGGCGAGATGTAAGATTAAATATTCCCGCAAAAAGTATAGATAAAACTTTAACACAAGTACTTCCTTATGTTCCATCAAAAAGCCAGTCGGGGAATAATCTCGAACCGATGCTGGATAAAGCCTTTAGTGATTTTCTCGCTAAATATAAGGCTAGCTGTTTTTTAGTAGATAGCGAACATAAACTGTTTCATAGCTTTAATGATGAAATTAACATTTTAAAAGTACCTCTGGGCAGAACGACAACAGATATTAGTAAAATGATTGCTGCTGATTTGCAGCTACCTTTAATTACCGCTCTGCATCGTGCTAAACGAGAGCATTCATCAGTTTCTTATAAGAGTATAAAAGTAGAATTAGAAAATCGGGAATGCAATCTTAAACTGGAAGTTACCTATCACGAAAGCAATAAATTAACTGCGGATTTCTTTACTGTTGTAATTCAGGATGATGTTGTTCCCCATCAGACTTCAGGAGAAAAATTTGAGGCTGATGCTGAAGCTTCTCAAAGAATTATCCAACTCGAACACGAGTTAGAACAAACCCGTGAGAATCTGCAAGCAGTAATTCAAGAATTAGAAACTACTAACGAGGAACAACAGGCTACAAATGA
>JBCCLY010000809.1:0-1993 GCA_039026655.1 Cyanobacteria bacterium P01_C01_bin.38
CGCCAATTAGTTGGTAAAGAACCCGATACAGGAATCTGGGCTGCTGTAGAAGATGGAATTGCGGCTGCAAAGGGTGCGTTTAGCGGTTTAACTAGCTAAAACAGTTTTAAGTATAAAGTTAGGAGCGAGAATTAATACAACTACTCAGTTCTAATTTCTGCTCTTAAAAACGTAAATCAATTAACATAAAAATATAAAAGCAGGGAACTTCAACACAGATTCTCTGCTTTTTAGTTTAAATTAATTAAGGTTCGTAGTTGGGACTTTAGTCCTAAATCCGAGGACTAAAGTCCTTACTACAAACTATAAATCATTCTTTTCAAATACAATGAACTCACTTTAATTGCGGAGATTATGTAGAAAGTGAGTATACCTTTTTTGAAATATCGCATAGCGCTGCTAGCGAGCATGATAATTATCGTTCCTTTTGGGTATATAGTGAGATTTTCTCAAGGATTAAACCCAGCATGGCTGCATGATGCTTTAGGAAGCATTGCCTATGAGATATTTTGGGTATTATTATTTGCTTTTGCGTTTCCTAAAGTTTCGCCATTGCGTATCGCGATCGCAGTTTGTATTGCAACCTGCCTGATAGAATTTTTACAGCTATGGAAACCGCCATTTTTACAAGCAGCCCGCAAAACTTTACCAGGCAGACTTATTTTAGGAAATACCTTTGTCTGGGCAGATTTTCCCGTCTATTTCATTGGTAGTTTTTTCGGATGGCTATATTTACGATTTGTAAGCTTAAAGATTAAAGCTTAAAGCTTAAAGGCTAAAATACTCCTAACTCCTAACTCCTAACTCCTAACTATTTATTCAACTGTGTGCTGAGTACCTTGCAAAATTTTAGTTTACAATCCAAAATCCAAAATCTAAAATCTAAAATCGTGTCAGAAGGTTCAGTTGTGAGAAAACTTTATTTTTTACTTCCTGGGACAGATGGTAAATTTGCTTGTGGTGGTTTGTGGGCAGAATTAAAAACGCTGAATCTTGCTAAAGAAATATGTGATGCTGAGGTAGTGACTTATCGTCAAAGGGAAAAAGACAAGCTTTTCCTAGATGATGTATTGCTTGATTCAAATTTAAATGATGTCATATTTGTTATTAGCTGGGGGTTTGATGTTGCAAAACTTGCTCCCCGTCTTAAGTCTTATAATGTTGTTTATCATGCTCATAGTGCTGGTTACGGTTTTAAACTTCCGGCAAGTATTCCGATTATTACCGTCAGTCGCAATACTTTAGGATATTGGGGACAATTATCACCTCACAGTTTAATTTATTATTTACCCAATCAAATTAGCGATGAATTCAACAACCAAAATTTGGAAAGAGATATTGATGTTTTAGTCTTAGCGCGGAAATCTTCTGAATATCTTATCCAGGATTTAGTTCCAGCGTTACAGCCAAAGTGTAAATTAGAATTGGTTGATTATTATATTGAAGATATTGCAGCACTATTTAATAGAGCTAAGATTTATATTTACGATTCTGCTGAATACTGGGCACAACAGAGGGTAACAGAAGGGTTTGGCTTGCAACCGATGGAAGCTGCTGCTTGCGGTTGTCAAGTTTTTTCCAGCCTTAATGGTGGACTTTCGGATTATTTAGATCCAGGATTTAATTGTTATAAAATTGCGGCTTATTCTAAAGAATATGATATGCAGCGTATTCTTAAAGAACTGGAAAACTGGTCGCCTTTAACTTTACCAGAAAGTTTTTTTGAAGAGTACCGTCGAGAAAATATTATCCCACGTTTGCAGGTTATTTTAAATGAATTAAACGAATTCTTCGATCACAAACAAAATTATCCTTCAAATATTAAACCTTTAACAACAATGCGACTAGCAAAATTATCTACACAAAGAATATTCAACAAGATAAAAAAGAAATTGAAATAACACCTCACCCTACCTCCGGCTTCCCTCTCCTTAATAAGGAGAGGGATTGAGGGTGAGGTTTTGGGGTGAGGTTTTGTGTTTAATTTGACTTA
>JBCCLY010000810.1:0-1991 GCA_039026655.1 Cyanobacteria bacterium P01_C01_bin.38
TGACACTAGCTGGAGTATTATCCCAATCGGAATTGGGAATTTCAATTCCATAAATGAGGCAGTTTGTATCCATGCCTCTTAATCTACCATCTATGTGTACCTATTTTTTCTGGTATCACGTCTAATCCCGTGAACGGTTACTTTCTAACGTCAGCCCTTTCAACGCGAACAGATGAACTATTTGAGTAAAGACTGAAACCCGCTTCTAATATAGGTTATTAATGATGAATTCAAGGTATTCTGGGCAATATGAGTACCAGGGTGTTTGAGAATGTTGTCCTCTATCTTTGAGCGATTTATAAAAGAAAGTCCAGTCAGTGTGAGTACGGCAAGTGTTGATGTCGCATATATTTGAGTCGGAGCGGATAGACAGATTATTTCAAAAATATGCTCAAGTACAGTATCAACAAGATTTGCTATTTTCTTCTCAAGTAGATTTAATGAGTTTGGTAGTGTGTGGTATCCAATGCGGCAGTTCACGCAGCAAACATACGCAAAAGCAGAAAGAAATAGTGTAAGTACAACAGCATTATATAACTCACATCTTGCACCTGTAAAATTGGATGTCAAAACCACAACTACGTGCAAGAGGAATTAATCGCTCAATATCAAGTAAAAGAAGAGACACGACTATTTCTGGAAAAAATGATTCAATCTTCTGTTTGGGATGCTTCTCCCCAATCAGGTGGTAACGGTAACTGGGTTGATAAATAAGTCCAGTGGACTATAAAATAACTAATTAAGGAAAGAATCAACCAACGATACATTCCCATTAAGGTTTTTTGACCAAAACGATGTAAGCCAAAACGATGTTTTGCAGTCTTAAACCATCCCTCAATCCGCCATCTACGCTTTCCCCACCATTTGATAGTACTAGCCTTTAAGGGTTTGGTAGATAAAACAAACCTTTTTTCGAGTCTTCCATTTTCACGTTTGAGATAATACCAAGCTACGGTAACAGGAAAATCTAAACCAACCAAATGTACCTGCTGACCAAGTTTTAGGTAAGTGCCTTAAAACTCTTCCATCAACTAACTTACGGCTAATAGAAAGACCTGTGATAGCATGATATTTAAGCTTGCGGATACCATGTAAAAAGTTTATGCTACCAAAAGCTGTATCAGCTAAAATCATCACCTGAAAGTGTTTGGTCAGTAGTTTTGGTAAAGCTTTAATTAGTTTCAGCCCCAATTGTGCTTGTGAAGGTGTACCCTTACCCCTCCAGACTCGGAAACTCCAAGGAATTCGCCACTTTCCGACAACCAGATATAACACTACCAAGTGCAATCCTCGTTTACCGTTATAAACTGAGATTAGATGCTCAAATTCTTGAAATTTACCTCGTTTTTCCGTCTTTGGTAAGGTCAACTATTACTTGTAAAAACGGTCTACGTCCTCTACCGGATTCATACAAAGCTTTTAAAACCACCTCCAGTACCTGATTACGAACTGCACGAATCATGTCCCTTGTTGACCAAGGATTGATATTTAAAAATCTACTTAAAGCGCTTGCAGACTTAGTTTTAGAATGTTCAGGTAAAGGATGTCCTTGGGCTTCTAAGAATAATCCCAATATGGCTTCAAGATTTTCTTTTTGGTAGTCTGTGGGCATCAAGTCTTTGAGGTTGTAAACTAGCTCTTGGGCGTGGGCAAGCATTGTTCTTGCTCTATTTGATTGATATTTCACGCCCTTTCTCTCATATTTTCTGCTACAAAAGCAAATTTGGCGATCGCACAGCAGCGATGACGCACAGCGTCATCGCTGAATATAGTATGGTTTGTTTAATTTATTATGTAATATTACTATCTTTTTGTGTGATAAATTACTTAATATTACTGAAGCTTCACTCTTAATCTAACTGCGATTTAAACCATTTTTGTGCCAAAAAATTAAACCATACCTTGACCGGAGTAAACGTAATACAAGGGTATTCAAGCGACAATAAACATAAAATTTTGTATCATTTTATTGCCGTGTGTCGTAAAATTAA
>JBCCLY010000811.1:0-1989 GCA_039026655.1 Cyanobacteria bacterium P01_C01_bin.38
AGAAACTTTCGCAGCAGACTTTAAGAACTGTCGCATATTATTGCCTAAGTATAATTTTTAGCTACAACTAGAATTTATTCGGATTTCAAAAGATTTGAGCAATTATATTGCTACACAGGTTTTTTACTCCGAGTGTTTAGAATATTAACTCAGTAATTTTTCTAGTGTCGGTATGGAAAACAACTTATATTAAAAATTCCTTATTCCTCTTAATAGCTCCTAAAATTAGGCAGGAGTTTTTTGAAAAATAAATAGGTTGGCGTTGAAAATTGTGATTAAGACAAGGGAGTAGGGAGTAGGGAGTAGAAAGTAGAAAGTAGGGATAAGGGTTTGAAGTTGTTTTACCCGAATGTTACATGGTTCGTTTTATTTGTGCCGACTTACTTAATTTAAAAGTAAATAGTAAAAGCGTTAAGAGAAAATTCTCTTAACGCCCAATCTTTAAATCAATATAAATTTGAGTTACAGCTTACAAGCGATAGCCAACACCAATTTTCCATAAGCTACCACCATCATAGAAATTTCCATCACCATAAAGCACAAACTTCTTACCGATTCCCGTTTCAGCACCTGCTTGCAATATGCCTTCGCTACCTGTGAAAGTATTAACATTATCAGAAACAGCAACACTAAGATAGCCAGCACCTACATAAACATTGGTGTTTTTAGCCACTGGAATATCGTAAGTAACAGTAGGGACAAATGCACCAACTCCGCAATCATCAAAACCACAATTAACGCTACCTCCTAAAAGAGAGCCGCGCAAAGATACCTTAGCCTTGGGAAAAGAAATACGTCCGCTCAAACCACCAACCCCTATATCTTTTAAAGCACCCCCAGTAACCCCGATATAACCTTCAGGCAATCCTTTTGATTGAGCGTTTACTTCGCTAGCTCCAACAAAAGTTAAAGCACAAGCAACTATAGACATAGCAGAAACTCTAGCAGCAGACTTAATAAACCGTTGCATAACTACCTCTATAAAATATGAAAGTTGTTGTAAGTTTTTCGGATTCAAGAAGGATGCATAGCCCTTTGTTATCGTCTCAAAATCTTCTTTAAGCTCCTCTTTGTAAATATATTAGCTCTGTATTCTTTGGCAAACAAGTCTATAAAAATACAATTCAAACATATTGACTCTTTAACACTCTTAAAAGCTTATAAATAAGTATAAATACATGAAACGACAAATAGTTATTGAAAATTTTTGTATTAGACATCTCCGGAAATTAAATATGCATGATCCAGAAACCTTGTAGAGACGCGATATAATGCCCTTTGGGCACGCTTCGCTAACGCGTCTCTACATTCTTTTTCGGAGATGTCTATTACTGTTATTTAGTTACGTATATTTACATTGATTGTAAAAAACGTCTTCACCATATTCTGTAAGATATGGCATTCTATTGCATATATAGCTTATTATACTTAGATACAATACGAAGAAAGACATCCTTCTGCTTAATAAAGAAAGGGAATGAGAATAATGTTTAAGATGTATCTATCTAATTAAAAACCGCTATGTTTAGGACAGTCAAACAATAACGAAGTTTTTCTTTTTGTACTTCTATTACTTTTAAATCTTGTTGCTATTTGCATACTGAACGACCAAAATTGAGTGCCAATGTATTGCATAAAACTTCACTATTTCTTTAAACTCCGAATTACTCCGATATACGTGTAAACTCGAACGGGAGAAGGTAGAATATATTAAGCCGAAATAATTTTTAGCAAAATGTTGCCAACTGATTTTTTGACTGAAATGGCGCATAATCAAGAACTTTCTCGCGATCAAGAGGAAGTTTTTTTACTGCGAATGGGAGAGGGCAAGAGCTATGAAGAAATAGCCTCGGAATTGAATACTTCCGCCGATGCTTGCCTAAAAAGGATGGGACAAGTTTATAAAAAGTTCAACGTTAGCGGTAGTAGTAGAGGTAAAGAAAATCGGCTAAGAATTTCCTTGAGCAACCAATGGGAACAGCGGAAAGC
>JBCCLY010000812.1:0-1983 GCA_039026655.1 Cyanobacteria bacterium P01_C01_bin.38
TAGAAGTGCAAGTAAAATCTACTTCAACTGCTGTAATAGATAATGAATTTATCAGATACCCGCTCAAACTTAAAAATTACAACGAACTGAGAAAATCAAAAACTCTAGTTCCTAAAATTTTGGTTGTTGTTTTACTTCCCGATAACCCCGAAGAATGGGTTAATCTTTCAGTTGAAGAGTTATGTCTACGTCGTTGTGGATATTGGCTATCATTGAGAGAACAACCGGCAACGCAAAACACAGAAAGCGTTACGGTTTATTTACCGCGCCAACAACTATTTACGGTCAGTGCTATTAAAAACATTATGGATACTATTGAAGCAAGGGGTAAATTATGAAAGCAATTGTTAGTGATATTGAAATACTTAAATCTTTAGAACCATGTCAAGTTGAAAGTTATTTAAAATCTAAAGGATGGCATGAAAGAACTCGCGTACCGGATGAAGTTTCTGGATGGACGAGAGATACATTTGCTGACGATAAATTAAAGATTTACTTACCATTAGACCCCAGCTTTGATGACTATCCGCGCCGCATGTATGAAGTCATGGAAGTTTTAGAAAAAGCAGAAAATCGCTCCCAACTTGATATACTAAGCGAACTTATTACCATTGTTCATAACGTTACCGTTCAAGGCGTTGTAATGCAGATTGATACACCAAATAAGGAACATTTGAATGGTGAAGTTACCCTGGTAGGTGTAGTAGTTGATAAACTAAGAAAGATTAAAACCGAGCTAAAAAAGCACGATTATATTTTAGCGATTAAAGCTTATCAAGAGCGGTTAATAATGACTTGTCAAGGTGATTTAATTAAAGAAAAGAATACTTTTGTGTTAAAAAATCCATCAAATATTACTTTAGAAAATATTGAGTAATATCTGACCATCCATAACTGGTAAAATCATCTGATAGCAGTTTTGATATCAGCATGAACAAACCCGTACCCAAAAGCCAAATGCTCCGCGTACCGACGGTGTTGATTCCCATCGTCCGCGAATTATCCCGACTGCATCGGGAAGGACACACAACCGCCATCCTGCAAAGGCTTCAAGATGTAGTTGTAGAACTTGATAGCAAAACTGATATCGACCATTACCCCACAAATACCAAACACTTCTCTGAAAAACTCAATCAGCTAGAAACCCAACTTAAATCCGATAACCAAGCATTGCTGCAAAGATTAGAAAAAATAGAAACGGCAATTCGCACTACCAGAAGCAGCCATAATTCATACCGACGCTCAAATTCTTACAACTCGTTTCAACAACCCAGCATAGAACTACAGCCATTTCCTCATGATAACCTTGCCCAACGCCTGGGACTAACCCCTGCATCCCTGCTAGCAGAAAGAAAAAAACTTAGCACTAAAGAATTTATTAGTTATACCCGTAACCGGGACCCGCGCTCATTTGGTTGGGAATATTGCTCGGATGGACTATATCACCCCCGAGGTCAATAAAAAGTCTTACCTTCATGCTGCCATCTCCGACTTGACAATAATGTAAGTTCGCGCATAAGTTGAAAATTTCCACACGAAATAATAGGGATTTTAGCTTATGTTGTCGCGCATAAAGTGAAATTTTGTCGCGCATAAGATGAAAAATTCCGGCACAATTCGCGCATAAGTTGAAAATTCCTTACACTGGGATAGCACTTTCAATATATCTAAGAACTTTGGAGTAGAACTATTCGTTGGTACCTCTAATAATAAAACAGTACAAAAATTATCAATAAAACTCAGTAATATCACAGTCAATAAGTTCTACAAGGTATGTCGTCTTAAAGGTAATTGTCCCCTCGTATATCTCAACCTGACCTCTGGCAAACAAGGATGCCATAGCCCTCTTTTATCACTCTAGGCAGAGGAAAAAGAGAAATCCCCATAATTTAGTTCTGCTAAAATCGAGTTTGTGAAGTAATTAATTATCCTTTGAAGCTTTAAAAATCCCTCAGATAACTGAGGTATTTTAAAAACTTTTAA
>JBCCLY010000813.1:0-1980 GCA_039026655.1 Cyanobacteria bacterium P01_C01_bin.38
ATATCGTTACGGCTATACTGAACTGCTACCAAACTCCTAAGTATTTCCCGCTGGTCTACTTCCATTCCAACTTGAAACGGAATTGCTGCATTTAAATACTCTGTGGGCATTCCCAAACCGTAAATGCAGCTAATGGAAGCGACAACAATTACATCTTTACGTTCAAATAAAGACCTCGTTGCAGAATGCCGCAACATATCGATTTCGTCGTTGATTTGAGCGGTTTTTTCAATATAAGTATCGGTGACAGGAATATAAGCTTCCGGTTGATAATAGTCGTAATAACTAATAAAGTACTCCACCGCATTATTTGGGAAAAACTCTCGCAACTCGTTGCAAAGTTGTGCGGCAAGAGTTTTATTATGCGCCAACACAAGAGTAGGTTTACCTATTTTTTCTATCACCCTCGCAATAGTGTGAGTTTTACCCGTACCGGTTGCACCCAAAAGCGTTTGATAGCGATTCCCTGCTTCAATAGTTTCCACAAGCTGCTCGATAGCCTTGGGCTGGTCGCCTGTGGGTTCAAAAGGGGCTTTTACGAGAAAATTTTTCATGACAGCTTGCAAAAACTTTAACCTATTTAATGGTAGCGAATAGTGCCGTCTTCCGAACTTTGAATCTGAATCTGAAAAATCGCATTTATATACATTTATCTTTACATTACTTCATAGTTAAGATTGACTTATGTCTCCTTTTTAAAGATACTTATACCTATAGAGAGTTTTTTAAAGTTACAATTAATGAATAAAAGTAAATTTTAACTTTACGAAAGCATAGTTAAATTCATTTATCTATTAGAGGTATAAGATTATGACCGTAAGCAGTAATGGTAGAACCAGTGCTAGACAAAGGCGAACCAATACTAAAGCCAAAACCAGTACAAACTTAGAAAATATAAAAGGTGAAAGCGTGAGTACAGATAACGTAAAAGATGATTCTGTGAAACAAGAAATTAGCGGACCCCTTGCTCTGCCTGGGCAACGTCCAATTACCAGCAGCGATTTGCAAATAGTTGAGACGATGAATATTATGGGAATTCGTCCAATTGCAGCAAATAAGATGGAAGTTACCGACACAATTAATTTATCTGGAATTCGTCCTATTGCTAAGAGCGATCTAGTGGTTTCGGAAACTTATAGAGTTATGGGTAATCGTCCTGTAGCATCTAACGCAATTGATGATAGTTTCTCTTTGATGGGTTTCTTGGATTAGATTTAAAGTGTAATTGATTAGTTTTAATATACATTGTGATGGAGACGTAGCACTGCTACGTCTCTACATTTGTTTTGATAAAAAATTCCCTCCGCTTACATAAAGGGAGGGGGTATCAGGTGATGGGAATTTTTAATTAACTATTAATTGTCTATTCAATTAAGAAGCTTTGGGTAAATCCTGCGCTGGGCGCTTGCTGTTGCGAATACCCTCGATGGCTTCTTTGTAATTTTTGGCTTTGAAGACTGCCGAACCTGCAACAATTGCATTAGCACCTGCTTCTAAAACTTGCCAAGTATTATTTGCTTTAAGTCCGCCATCAACCTCAATCCAAGGATCGAGTCCACGCTCATTGCACATTTGACGCAACTTGCGAATTTTTGGTAAAACTCCAGGTATAAAGCTTTGACCGCCGAAACCGGGGTTAACGCTCATTATTAGGACTAAATCGCATAAATCCAGACAATATTCAATCATGTCTAAAGAAGTACCAGGATTTAGTACAACTCCTGCCTTTTTACCAAACTCTTTGATTTGTCCTAAAGTGCGATGTAAGTGAGGAGAAGCATTATGCTCGCAATGAACATAAATATGGTCAGCACCAGCTTTCGCAAAATCTCCTACATACTTCTCAGGTTCCACAATCATCAAGTGGACATCCAAAGGCTTTTGAGTAACCGGACGAAGCGCTTCTACAATCAGAGGACCTATCGTTATATTAGGTACAAAACGACCATCCATTACATCAACGTGAATCCAATCAGCTCC
>JBCCLY010000814.1:0-1975 GCA_039026655.1 Cyanobacteria bacterium P01_C01_bin.38
AGTAAGTCAAAAGTAAGTTAAAGCTGTAATACAAAAAACTACGCGATGTTTTGAGTGTATAGGAATTACCCAAAACATTGTAAGCACCTCTAGATGAAATCATTTCCAGTAGAGAAAATACCGTGCAAAGCAGGTAGCGATTTTCTTTAGTGTATTTGCATCCGGCGTTGTTAACCGTGACTAACCAGCAGAGGTTTTTTCTCTTGAAAATTAAGATAATATAAAAAACAAAATTAATTCCACTCAGCTAGAACAATCTTGCCAATAGTTCTACCTTTTTCGAGACGTTGATGAACATCCCGCAGATTTTTAGCATTAATAGGTTTGACTACATCATTGCAAGTTGAAACAATTACGCCATCTTCGATTAGTTGACTCAATTCCCCCAGTAAATTACTTTGCTCTACCATATCTTCTGTTTGATACATGGAGCGAGTAAACATAAATTCCCACACCATACCAGCACTTTTACTTTTTAAAGTATCCATATCTAGCGATTGTTTGTTTTCCACAATGGAACAAATCATTCCTTGGGGTTTAATTGCTTTAGTCATAGCTTGCCAGTGACCATCTGTATCGTTCAAACAAAGAATATAATCGACATTTTGATAACCAATTTTCTCTATCTCGTCCGCAAGATTATTTCGATGATTAACTATTTCATCAGCACCAAGTTTTTCACACCAAGCGATAGTTTCAGAACGAGAAGCTGTAGCAATAACATTAAGCTTAGCTAGCTTTTTCGCTATTTGAATCGCAATAGAACCAACTCCCCCTGCACCATTAATAATTAAAATTGATTTACCTTCATCTGCTCCTGTTTTATCAATATTCAATCTTTCAAACAGAGCTTCCCAAGCAGTGATACCAGTAAGAGGAAAAGCAGCTGCATTTGCAAAATCTAAATTCTTGGGTTTGTGACCGACAATTCTAGCATCCACCAAATGAAATTCGCTGTTGCTACCAGGACGAGTAATATCTCCTGCATAATAAACCTCGTCTCCCGGTTTAAATTCTGTTACTTCTTCTCCGACTTCTACCACTACACCGGCTGCATCCCAACCAAGAATACGGGGTTTGGATTCAACCTTATCTTGAGAAGAGCGGACTTTATAATCTACTGGGTTAACAGAAATAGCTTTAACCTCTACCAGTAAATCTTTACCTTTAGCTGTGGGTTTAGGGATTTCAACATCTAACAGACTATTTTCGTTGTTAATTGGTAAATATTGAGTCAAACCTACTGCTTTCATCGTTTTACCTCTAAATTTTAAATATTGTTAGCTTAATTAGGACGAGTGCGGTTAGTTCTTAGGCTACGCCGGAATGACCTCGAACTTACCATCAGTGCGTACATAGATGATGCTCTCCTCTCCTGCTTTAGAAGAGACTTGATGCACCGATTCTCCCTTCGAGCTGAAATAACTACCCGGTACCAAGGCTTTGGCTTCAGTTTCACCCGGCACTTGATACTGTGGTTGACCCTGGATTACTACAGCACCAAAGGTTGAGCCATGACTACGTATTTTTCCGGTAAATTCAGGTGGTAGCTTAATAAGGGTTCCGTTCAACTGATTTTCCTGGGGTTTGCCCCAAAGAAAGGCTACCTTTGGTCCATTGGCTGAATCTGTTATTCCGGGCTGATTGACCCAAACGATGTTAGATACGTCTACGTTAATTGGCTTCTCCGAGCTAGAAAATGCCTTCTCAGTAGGAAGGACAAGATACGGTCCGTCCTCAATCTCTATGTACGCCAGGTTGTTGCTACCCTTGGCAGCGGTAATGTGTACACCTCCGGCTGGCTGCGTCCAGAAAGAACCCTTCGGCAGCCACATCTTCTCAGCATTCGGGTCATCGTTGTGAATGGTGCCGCTAATGGCCATTCCACGGTAGGTGACATTGTGAATGTGAGGTGGCGACGAGAAGCCGTCCACAAACTGTACAAGGAAGCCTGACGGTCCAGAGCCAGTGCGAT
>JBCCLY010000815.1:0-1972 GCA_039026655.1 Cyanobacteria bacterium P01_C01_bin.38
CTCCCATTTCCAACGTACAGACTGTTCAATTGCCAGCGAGCGCACTGTACGAATTCCCGTCAAAGATTCGATAATATAGCTATTTTCCTCGGCTCCAGCATTAAAAATTTCTCTAGAGATACGGCGTAAAATCCCCGTACTAGCCAGCGCCAGGATGAAAAATGGCGGCACTGTTATCAGCACAAACAATGTCATTTTCCAGCTATACCAAAACATCAGGCTCAGATAAACCACTAATGTCAGCATATCTAAGACAATTGACAGCGTTTGTCCGGTTAGAAAACTTTGAATTTTCTGGTTTTCTTTGATGCGCGAAATAATATCCCCAACAAAACGCGATTCAAAATAAGCTAAGGGTAATCCAAAGGTATGTTTAATAAAGCCTACTAATAGGGAAACACTAATACGGTTCGCAGTATGACTGAGCAAGTATGACCGTACTCCGTTCATGGCAATATTGAATAACCCAAAAACGATCATTCCCAAACCAACCGCGTTTAAGGTAGCGACACTACGCTGTACCAATACTCTATCTAGTAAAAGTTGGGTAAAAATAGGTGTTACCAGCCCAAATAGCTGCATAATCACCGAAGCGATAAAGACTTCTATCAGAACTTTATAGTGAGGTTTGACTAACTCGACAAACTTCCATAAACCAACATCTTGATTTTCGGTATTTTTGAGCAGGGCTGTGGGCTGTAACAATAAAGCATAGCCAGTCCAGTCTGCTGTAAATTCCTCATGAGTAAGAGTACGGGAACCACGAGCTGGATCGCCGACAATCACATTCTTTTGATTAATCTCATAAACAACAATAAAGTGATTTCCCTTCCAGTGGGCGATCGCCGGTAAAGATTGTTCTGCTAATTTATCCAAAGTGGCTTTTACCGGACGAGTTGCAAAACCAATATTTTCTGCCGCAGATGCTAAAGCACGTAAGGAAGCACCGCTGCGCCCTGCATTAGTCATATCTCGCAAGCGACTAACGCTAAAATATTTGCCCCAATATCGACCAACCATTACTAAGGAAGCCGCACCGCAATCCGAGGAACTTTGTTGAGCATAATAAGGGTACCGCTTTGTTAACTGTCCCCACCAATGCCCCATTTTTACCTTTGGGCTAGGGAAATAAGCGCGTGAAACTTTTTTATTAGATTTCGGTTGGTTGTCTCCCCCTGGAAACGGAATTATCTTGTTGCTATGTAAACGTTCTAATGAAGTCCTTTTCTGAGGTGACTGACGTTTTCGGGGAATCCGATCTTTTGGGGAAATTTGAGGGCGATCGCCGTTAGTTGGAATAAATTCTGCTAATTCCGGGCAATATTGCAGTGCTGTTTGCAAGTCTTCTTGTTTAAGAAAATGACCAATAGTGGGTTTAACTACCTGCAAGTTATCTTGTTTTTTAAAAGAATATATTTTACCCAGCTTCAAAATCTCGCCATCGGAATTCAATATTTCACCTCGGTGCAGCAGCCATAAACGATAATCTTTTTGCGAGGGAATTTTTGCAGAAACTTCCAATAATTGTTTTTCAAATAACGATAAAGCCTGAAGCAAACCGTTGACTTGGGATGAATGGTGAGGAAGTTGGGAGTTTTGCCGACATAAAAGTAGTAAATCCCAAGCTTCTGCTTTTTCTAACAACTTTTGACGAATTTTCGGATATTTATCCATCAAAGACTGTAAAATATCTTGTTTAAGAAAGCAGACTTTTAAATTATGCGATGCTCTACCAGCGTAAGGAATAAATTCTTGCTCAAATAGAGTAGCTTCACCGAATGATTCTCCCGTACACAGGGTTGTAACTAAATTTTCAAAGTAATCTAAAAGTCTAACTTTCCCCTCAAGAACAATATAAAGTCCTTTTTTAGCTTCTGTTACCTGCCAAAACAGCTTCGCAACTGGTACATCTATTATTTCCGCCGTTTCTATACAATTTCTTAATTCTTGCTCGGAGATATTTTCACCTAAA
>JBCCLY010000816.1:0-1970 GCA_039026655.1 Cyanobacteria bacterium P01_C01_bin.38
AATTATTCTTACAGTATTAGCATTTAACCTGCTTGGCGATGGTTTGAGAGATGCCTTAGATCCAAAAAGTTTGGGAAGGTAATTCAATTTTAGATTTTGGATTTTGGATTTTGGATTCTAGATTATTTATGTAGAGACGCGTTAGCGTTCCCGGGTCGCGTGCGGCTCAGCGTGCCCGATAGGGCATTATATCGCGTCTCCTTTTTTATTAGACATTTCGCAAGCTAGCGTAACCAAAAGTTGCATTAAATTCTTCGCACCAAATTCCTACAGATTTATAATCGGCAAGATTAACATTTTCAGGAATTGCATAGCGTTGAGCGCCGCTGAAACTTTTGATGGGAGCGAGGGTAATATAATTTTCTTCTTTGACATTTAAAGGTATGTTGCTGTTGCGGTGTAGAATTACTTTTACATCGGGGCCTTCACCACTACGAAATGTTCTGTCAAATTCTAAATAACGCTTACCGTTGATATTAACAATTCTTGCTCTACCACTAATGGCTTTTTCTTGTTTAACAAAGCTACCAGATGCCAAGATTGAATTAGTTTTAGCTGCTATTGTTGTTCTATTTCTTCTAAAAGTGGAAGAAGCTTCAGCTACTCCAGAATTAGCTATTACCGAACCAACGCTGCTGAATAATACAACTGATGCAATTCCCAAGCCAGCTAATTTGTTGAATTTCATGATTGATGTTTCCTCGATAAAAGTGTGCAGGCGTTTGTTTTCCTTTCGCTTAATTACTAATATCGCGGATGACTCTGAAGGCTTGATGAATGGTATCTGAGCTTTCGGTAAGAGTTTTCTGAGAAAACTGAGAGGTTCGTAGTAAGGACTTTAGTCTTGGGAAAAGAGGCGCTAAAGCGCAACTACGAACAATAATCCCAATATTTAAACTGCAAATCTCTTCCTTTAACAGCAACCGCACCAGCGCAATTGGAAAAAGGCTGTATTTCTAACAAACTCCATTCATCAGAATTAGGAATATTTAATTTAGCCGATTGTTCTATTGCTAAAGAAATTTCAACTTGCTGTAAATCTTTTAATCCCGTTCCCGTTGCTTTTAAATACGCTTCTTTGCAAGTCCAATAACGGAAAAATAGCTGATGCTGTTGCTCTTGAGGAGCCGATTCGATGATAGCGAATTCATTTGGCGAAAAAAATCTTTGAGCTAAAGAAACTACATCGGTAGTAGAGCTAATAGATTCTAAATCTACACCGATAGAATTATCCAAACTCACCGCATACAAAGCAAAGTTTTGCGAATGAGAAACATTAAAGGTGAGTTTATTCTGCAAATTTTGCTCTAAAAACGGTTTCCCGCGAGCTTCATAACCAAATTTTATTTCAGAAGGTTCAATATTTAAATAGCGACTTAATATATTTCTAAGAATACCGCGAGCAGCAATAAAACGCTGCCGATGTTGCTCAAAATGAAATCTTCTTGCTCTAACTAACTCATCTTCCGCAAGAATTCGCGTCAAATCTTTCAACAACGGTTTTACATTATCGAGGTTTTCCCGCCAAATATGAACTTCATTCGATAATAATTCTACATTCGTCGGCGCTTTTAACCACATTTAACAGTGAACAGTGAACAGTGAACAGTAAAGATAGAGGGGGAAGAAGGGGAAGAGGGGGGAGAGGGGGAAGATTTATTCAATTACCCATTATCAATGCCCTATGCCCCATGCACAATTACCAATTACCAATTACCTATTACCAGATGAATATTAATAACTCCTAACTCCTAACTCCTAACTCCTAACTCCTAACTCTCCATCCACTCCAACATCCGATTCCAAGCCCACCACGGATCTGTATCTCCGCATTCTTGCTGACATTTTTTGCTGCTTAAATAACCAACGTGACCGCCGTGTTTTGTCAATATTAAGTCTATGGCTGGATTTTGGGCGCTGGCTGTTTGTAATTCTGGGATGATGGGTGGTGCAAAAAATGGGTCGTCGGC
>JBCCLY010000817.1:0-1967 GCA_039026655.1 Cyanobacteria bacterium P01_C01_bin.38
ACAGCAGAAGCTCCACAAATAGAAGTACCAGCAGCAATCAATTTTGTCAGCTTTGGATTAACTCCAATTTGTTTACCAAACCAACAAGTAAAAATAAATGTACTGACCAAAGTTACGAATACAATTGCTAATCCAGCGGGACCAACTGCTAGTATTTGAGGTAAACTTAATCGCAATCCTAATAGAATAATGGATAGTCGGAGAATCCGTTTTAAGGAAAAGGTAATTCCTGGTTTGAAGATTTGAGAAACTCCAACAGTATTCTTGAGTATTATTCCTAAGATTATGGCAATAATTAGCGAACTAAAAAGTGAAAGTGAAGGAATTTTTTTGAGATACTCGGCTAAAATAGCAACTCCAACAGCTAATAATAATCCTGGAAATATTGCGTTTAAAGGTAAATACTTTATGATATTTGGTTTTATATTTTGAGGTGGACTTTCCATGTTTATAAATCCAATTAATGAAGATTAAAAGTTTCAATACAGTGAAGTTAATTTGTAGAAGATAAACTTCAATTAAAACCTCACCCCTTCCCCTCTCCGCTATTTTGGAGAGGGGTGAAGAAGATGTTAGATGTAATCTAGTTCGGGATTTTGAGCCATAATTTCTGAAATTTCGTCTGATTCGGAAACTACAACTTTGAAAATATCTTTCATAAAGTGATAATAAGCGGTATAAATCTTAGTAACTCCTTCATCGTTTTCAACAATGAAAAAAGGTGCAGAGGACACCTGATATTTTCTTGCTAAATCAAATCCTTCACTATTAGATTGACGTTCATCTGCTGCGATAATTTCATCAATTTTATCTAGTAAGTCTAATTCTTTGAGTTCGTTTAAAACTCTTGCTGATTTTCTACAAGAATTACCGTCTAATTTGATTTTTTGAACTAGTTTGATATTCATAATAAATGGGGAATGGGTGATGGGGAATAGGGAATAGTAGGGTGTGTTATAAACGTTAGTTTTAACGCACCGCAAATGTGGTGGTTGGTGCGTTATGCTGTGCAATAACGCACCCTACATAATTACGTAACTGAAATTAATTTTGGTTTTCGGTTAAATTGATTTCGTGGAAACCACATTCTTTATCAGCAGCTTCTTCCCACCACCAACGACCGAGACGTTCGTGCTGGTTGGGTAATACAGGTCTGGTACATGGTTCGCAACCGATGCTAATAAAACCTTTTGAATGCAATTTGTTGTAGGGAACTTCGTTTCTGCGGATGTATTCCCATACTTGAGCGGAAGTCCAGTTTGATAAAGGATTGAATTTAATTAATGTGTTTTCATCCGTTGAAAAAGCTGTGTCAACTTGAATTACGGGAACGCTATTTCTGGTAGCAGGGTTTTGGTCTTTACGTTGTCCGGTAATCCAAGCTTCAACGGTTTTTAACTTACGACGTAATGGTTTAACTTTACGGATAGCACAGCATTCTTTGTGTCCGTCTTGGTAAAAGCTAAATAGTCCTTTCGCTTTAACTAATGCTTCAACTTCCCCTGCATCTGGTGAGATTACGTCGATTTTAATTCGATATTGTTTTCTAACTCTATCAATAAATTGATAGGTTTCTGGATGTAAGCGACCTGTATCAATCGAAAAGACTTTGATATCTCTCTTGATTTTTGAAGCCATATCTATTAACACTACATCTTCTGCACCACTGAAGGAAATTGTAATGTTGTCAAATTTTTTGAGAGCAAATGCAAGGATTTCTTGAGGACTTTTTTGCGAGTACTCTAATTCTAATTTGGTGGTGTCTTCGACTATAGAAATGTTGTTAGCTAATGTCATGATTCTCCTCTCTTTTTGGTTGATTATCTGTACGGTTTTTGTAGTAAGAAACTTATTTCTTAATTCCAGTACTGAAGTTATTAGAAAGTTTGTAGTAAGGAATTTATTCCTTAATTCAAGGGCTAAAGTCTTTACTACGAACTTAGAAACTAAACAGTAGCTAACTTCAT
>JBCCLY010000818.1:0-1924 GCA_039026655.1 Cyanobacteria bacterium P01_C01_bin.38
CCAATATAAACTGGGCCAACTATTTTGGCTCCATCTTCAATTTTGGTCATTGCACCAATGTAAACTGGGCCGGTAATATCTACTTTGTCCCAATTTACGGCAACGTTTAAACCAGTGTAAATGCCTTCTTTTACTTGATTTCCAGGAATTTGTACGTTTTTGATTTGCCCTGAAAGTACGCCGCGAATTGCTCGCCAATAATCGGGTACTTTACCAATATCAACCCATTCAAAGTCCATTGCTTTAGCGTAGAATGGCGCACCCATTTCTACAAGCTTGGGGAATAAGTCGCCGCCGATATCATACTCAACATTAGAAGGAATATGCTCAAATATCTCTGGTTCAAAAATGTAAATACCAGTACTGATATTTGTACTTTTAGCTTCTTCAACAGTTGGTTTCTCTTGGAATTCTTTGACGCGCCCATCATCATCGGTAACAACAATACCGTAACTAGAAACTTCTTCTTTCGGTACGCTTTTAGTAACGATTGTGGCGATAGAACCTTTTTCTCTATGCCATTTCACGGCTGCCGTTAAATCCAAATCAATTAAAGCATCACCGCACAATACAATAAAAGTATCGTCGAAAAACGTTTTAAAGTCCTGAATTTTTCTCATTCCACCAGCAGAACCGATGGCTTTTCCAACTAATTTACCGTTATCATCAATACTACCTTCAAAAGAATAACCAATTTCAACACCAAACCGTTGACCATCACGGAAATAACTTTCGATTTCCTCAGCTAAATGACTAACATTGACCATAATTTGGTCGAAGCCATGCTGACGTAACAGTTCAAGTAAAAATTCCATCACTGGCTTTTGCAGGATGGGAATCATCGGTTTGGGAGTTGTGTAGGTAATCGGACGAACGCGAGTACCTTTACCCGCAGCCAAAATCATTGCTTTCATAAATAATTAATCCTCAACCACAAGCCAGTTTACGTAGATTAAGCGATACTTCATCATCTGTTTTAATTTGTGTGAAGTCATCCCTAAAAGCACGGATAATCCGCTTATAATGCACTCATATAACGGGTATTGGCAGATAAAATAATTTGAAATACCCAATATTACAGTTTACTCACATTTGAGTATCCAACTCAAAGCTTGCATAAAAGCTTTGTGGAAAACTAGAGCTAAGAAAAAAGCCAGATTTAAGTGAGTTGGGAGTTGGGAATAGGGAATAGCGAGTAAGAAAGAATTATGCCGATTAAAAAAATTAACTTGCTGCTTGAGACATAGGGTTACTATTGCATTCTGCAAGCAAACGAATTTTTACTTCCTGATAGAAATCTTCTTGATATAATTCTACTTTTGATTGAGCCGAGAGCAGCAGTAATGCCCAGAATACGCTCACAGTATGAGAATTTGCACCATGAGAATGGTCTTTACCTAAATCGGATACTGACTGAGTTTGGGACCACCACTCCACCAACTGTTCCAAATTCATCCAGCTTTCTCCTAGATGCAGTTCAGCGGTTTTAGTCTGCAAAACCTTTTCTAATTCTCCAGCAACCTCTGTAAGATTTTCTTGGTGTGCTAGTTCTAATGCTGCTTTGAGAGTTCTAATACCGGGCTGGCGTTTTTTCGCCAAAGGCTTAGTTTTTTGTACCAGTTGCAATTGGTTAGCCATTACCTGCAACTGATCTATTAACTCTTGTAAACTTACCCGACGAGCCGGTGGAGGCATTGCCGAACGTCGCCGTCGTAACTGTTTCTCCAAAGGCAGCCTAGCTATACGCTCATTCAAGCCATCTTCACCATCCAGCAGAAATTCATCTTCTAGAGAAGCATCTAATTCATCTTCTGCCGATTGCAGTTCCATCAAAGTATTAGCTTTGAATAAAACTAGCATCGAAGCCGATAAAAATGCTTGTCCCGATTGAGACAAATCTGATTCATACCCCCTTCTCCTTTTC
>JBCCLY010000819.1:0-1904 GCA_039026655.1 Cyanobacteria bacterium P01_C01_bin.38
AAAGTCTCCTGCCAGAAAAAAAGATGAGTAGCAATTATAGAAAATGGAAGCTGTAAAAAAAAGACCTATTAAACCCAAAAACTATATATCGTTCCTATACACCTACTCTACTAGTTGGGGAACTGCTGGTGATATCTGTTTAATTCGCGAAACCGTAGCTGAGGAAAGTACATCTAAATTCGTGGGTCGCAAAGTTAAGTTAGCACTTCCTAGAGGGATGGAAAAGCATCGCGTGGAAGGTCATCAGGTAATCAAAGTTGCCGGTCATGTTGGCGACGGACACCCAAAAGATCCTGGTTCGGAATGGGAACCTTACGAGGGTATCGAAAGAGAAGTGGCGATGACAGTTTTGAAGCCTTGGGGATTTAAGTTAGTCGATCCAGATTAAAGTTTCTCAGGGCAATTTCCTATTAACTATTAACCGGATGTTGCCCGTAAAAAGGTAAAGCTTCCTCCCAATTCGGACGCTTCCCTTGCTGCCAATCTAAATAAGCCAATTGCAGCATACTTGTTACCGTCGCAGCTAATCGGGAGTTTGCTTCAACCAGCCGATAATTACCATTCCAATCGGCTAATTTTTCTTCCCATACTTCTGGGGTTAATACTACGTCAGGCATTACAGGAGTAATTCCGCTACCATCCGGCACAACTTGATAAATCGCACCATACAACATACCTCGTTGTGCTGGCATTTGTACCGCGATAAAATTATCGTTATCATCCCGGTTTTCCCAAGCAAATGCTGCCAAAGTTGAAACAGCAAACACCGGAATATTCAACTGTTGCCCTAAAGTACGAGCAGCCACAACCCCAATACGAGTTCCCGTAAAACCCCCAGGTCCCCTCGCTACAGCAATAAAATCTATATCCGTCCAAGTTTGAGGTTTAACAAAATTTATCATGTACTGATGCATCAAATTAGAAACATTACGCTCTAATTTCCATACATCAGAACGAGAAACATCAGTAAAATTACTGATAGCCAAACCTAATTCGGGAGTTGTTGTGTGTAGTGCGAAGCCGTATTTTGACATAAGAGAGGGGGTAGAGGGGGAGAGAGGGTAGAGGGGGTAGAATAAAATATTTAAATTTCTAACTCCAAGTTTTAACCCTTCAAAAGATTTTAAATCCAAAATCCCTTAACTCCTAACTCCTAACTCCTAACTCCTAACTCCTAACTCCTAACTCCTAACTATTTAAGTCGGTATCAATTCACCGGGACGTAATTTAGACCATTTACCTTTTTCTTCTTTAAAACTTAAACATCCTACAACATCCCATTCCATTTCAATTACTTCGCCTTCAGTGCGGATATTTACATTTATACTGGGTTCGTTAGGGTCAAAGGTTGGTGTTTCTGTTAAATGAGGTTGTTGGTGCTGTGTTTCTACTGCATTGTAGGTCATACAGCGGTCTACATAATGACAGTTTACGCAAATACACATATTAAAATTATGATTAATTTGTTTTGCTCTGCTTTTATTCTAACGATTAGCCATACTGTTGTTGGCTAGTCTAATAGTTTATTTTTATTACAATGTACGGTTCAATTCTGTCTAAATTTACACCAGATTCTTTACCTTTTAATCTGGAATTATTACCAAAACCGGCTTATTTGGTAGGTGGTGCGGTACGAGATGCCCTTTTAGGAAGAAATCGAGAATATCTAGATTTAGATTTTATTTTACCTTCGGAAGCAGTAAATGTAGCTCGTAAAATAGCCTCATATCATCAAGCTGGTTTTGTTTTACTTGACGAGCACAGACAAATTGCTCGTGTGGTGTTGCCCGATGCTACCGTTGATATTGCTCAACAAGAAGGCGATTCTGTAGAAACTGACTTGCATCGACGAGATTTTACAATCAATGCGATCGCCTACAATATTCATACTCAAGAAATAATCG
>JBCCLY010000820.1:0-1900 GCA_039026655.1 Cyanobacteria bacterium P01_C01_bin.38
GGGTTTGGGGTTTGCTTGTCATAAGCCTAACTTGAATCTACTAGGGGTTTACTTGGTATGGCGTAGAGCTTCTACTCTACCAAAAATTTACAGTTACGATTGATCTTGTATGTTACTTAAATTAAATAAAAATGGCACGCCGCCTTGAGATTCATTTCCCATGACTAAAACTCTTGGCATTTGGGCACCACCTTGTTTCCAAGCTTCGATAGCTTCTTTTTGCAATACTAACTGTCCACCTTGCGCTTTTAAGGTTTCAGCTAGTAGTTTTTGGGCTTCGGCTTTACCTTTAGCACGGTTGATCTCCGCGAATGCTTCCTGCTCGGCTTCTGCTGCTACATAAACAGCCCTTTGCGAACGTTGTTCGGCAATTTGCTTTTCTTCAACGGCTTTGGCAAATTCAGGAGAGAAAGTTAAGTCAATGACGCTAGTATCTAAGATAATTACTCCATATTTTTCCAAACGTTCTCCTAAAGCATTATCAAAATCATTTTTTAACTCATCTCTTTTGGTAATAGCTTCTTCTACAGTTCTTCTAGCTGCGGCAATTTTAAAAGATTCCTGAGTTTGCGGTGCAATAATTTTCGAGACGATATTTTCTAAACTTCCCTGCTTTCTTCTAATCTCAACAACTTCTACAGAATCTATCCTAAAGTTAATTGCAAATTTTGCCGTTAATTCTTGCAAATCTTTGGTAGAACTTTGGGCGGGAATTTCGTATTTTTGTACCGTTACATCATATACATCAACATTAGAAACTAACGGTGGTTTAAAATGAATTCCTTCTAATAAAGCACCATCTTGAGCTTTTCCTAATATACTCAAAACTCCGGCTTGACCGGGATTAATAATTACAAATGCATTCAGAGCAAAAATAACCACTAATGATAATACTACACCTGCGATTGCCGATTGTAATCCACCTAATTGTTGATTTTTCAATTCAATACTCCTTTTTATGTTAGTTATTCAGTTTTCAATGAACAATTATCAATTGTCAATTATCAATTATCACTGTCGGGTGTGGCTCATCAATTTATATGTAATTATTACCCATTTTATACTTTTAAGGTAAACGATCGAGGTGCAAGATGAATGTGTAAAGCAGTAGAGTAATTCAAAACTGTTTCAAACAACAAGACTATAAATCATTGATAATTGTTCATTGATAATTGTTCGTTGATTTCATGGTAAAATAATCACCTAGCATTTACCTAATATTGTGGCTCAAGTACTTAAATCCAATCGGTTGCAAAAACAGCGTAAGGATTCAGCGCACCCGTTGAAACGCTTGCTTGATTACGGACATGATTATCGCCAAAAAATATGGCTGGCGGTAGTTTGTTCTATTCTTAATAGGATATTTGACCTTGCACCTCCGATATTGATTGGTTTCGCCGTTGATATTGTTGTCAAGCAGGAAAATTCTATCATTGCCAGTTGGGGTATCACGGATATTTTTTGGCAATTTTTAATACTTTCTTTCCTAACGGTTGTAGTTTGGGTACTGGAGTCGGTTTTTGAATATGCTTTAGAAACACTATGGCGTAATTTGGCGCAAACTATTCAGCACGATTTACGCTTGAATGCCTATAAACATTTACAAAATTTAGAACTAGCTTACTTTGAAGAACGCAGTACTGGCGGTTTGATGTCGATCTTGAGCGATGATATCAATCAGCTAGAGCGCTTTTTGGATGTAGGAGCTAACGATATATTGCAAACTGCCACAACTATTATAATTCTTGGTGGCGCATTTCTTATTTTAGCTCCTAATGTGGCATGGATGACCATGTTACCGATTCCGTTTATTCTTTGGGGAACGTTTGCTTATCAAGATTTATTAGAACCCCGCTACGCCGATGTTCGCGAAAAGTTGAGTTTTCTTAACTCGCGTTTA
>JBCCLY010000821.1:0-1893 GCA_039026655.1 Cyanobacteria bacterium P01_C01_bin.38
GAGAGGTATTTTTTATTTCCGGAGATGTCTAATGGAAAAGAACTGCATACAGACTTCTACCCCACACCTGAGATGTTTTAAAATTACTCTTCCCTACTAGTGGTTTGTCCCATAAAAAATGATGGGTTTGTAGTTGGCGATTTATCGCTCCGGAGCGCTAAAGCGCCAACTACGAACATAAAAATACCTATCAAGATCGCTAGGAGAGGGTTGTAAGGGACTTTCAGTCTGCGTATAAAATTAAACTATATAAATATTTTTCCGCAGATGTCTATTTAGAAGAAGCAGAAAAAGTGATGATGAAAAAACCGCAACCATTGCTCGAATTATCGTTTACATCATGGTTGCGGTCAAAAATTGTTCGGTTACAAAAACTGTAACGAAGCATAAAAAACTAATTATCTATGCATCTTGCGGTTCTACCAAGTTTTCAATTCCTTGAGTAACCTTAGCTGATTCGATTTTGTCCCCTGCCTTGATTTTCTCTAATATTTTTTTACCCTCAGTCACATAACCAAACACGGAATAACGTCCATCTAATAAGTTGCGCCCAGCAGGAGTAAGTTCGGGTTCAAATAGAAAGAAGAAAAATTGGGAAGAGCCTCCGTTAACTTCAGTTTCCGGACGAGCCATTGCTACTGCACCATAAGCAGAGAAAGGTAAAACAGGCATTTCGGTATAAAGTCCAGCTTGTTCGAGAGTAGTACCGTACATTGGCTCTTTATCGCCTTCGACAAGTACTTCCATCGGAATAGCGCGATATTCCCCTGTTTTTGGATCTACAAAACCGACATCTTTACCAGGTGGATCTCCAGCTTGCAGTACATAAAAATCTTCAGCACGCAAGAATTCTAAACCATCGTAAAAACCTCGTTGCACCAAATCAACAAAGTTTCCAGCAGTAACAGGAGCGCTGTAACCATCTAAAACAACTTCAACGTCTCCCTGGCTAGTTTTTACATCTACCGTGGCACGCCCTTTTAATTGAGGTAAGTTACTATATTCTGCGGGTACTTCAAAAGGAAAACCCGTCACCATCGATTCTTCAAGCTTGCTTACTAAATTCAAAAGCTTGGCTCTTTCTATCCAAGTTTCTTCTTTATCTTTTGTTTTTGCTATTTCTTGCAGCTTATCTACACCACTTTGTAACTCGTTAATCCAAACTTTCGCTTGCTGTTGATTCTCTTCGGGAACGCTTGCTAATATCTTATCCGGCTTGCTAAGAACCCGCGAAGCAGTTTTTAAATCGTTGGAAATAGCTCTCCAGCGTCGATTTGCTCTTAATTGGGTAGCAATATCTTCCAAGCTTTTCTGCAATTTCCGCACTGGTTCATTCTCTATTGGAAGCGCATACCGTAATAAAGCTTTACCATCGGTAATCGCATTTCCTGCTGGTAAAGCAGCAATACTGGAGGAAGTCCATCCAACTGTACTTATTCCTATAAATACCGCTACTAGCAGCAACGTAATTAGACTATTCTTCAAAGAAGATTTTAATAAGTTGAACATGGAATCTAATAATGCAACATCAATTTTTTTAGATTTTGTCGTAACCTATCAATAATCTTCCCACAGCAGAGTAAGCAGAGGAAGTAGAAGGGGCAGAGCAAGCCAAAATGCTATTGAATTGTCTAACATTAATAATAGAACGAACTTATGAAAAGCCCCCCTTTTTAAGGGGGGTTGGGGGGATCTCAGAGTTGGGAATGCTTACTTTTCGGTTGCGGTTGCGTAAGTCATAAATAAAATGAACGTATATATTTCGGTAAAACCAGATAACGAACATTAAAATTGATAATATTTGCCCAAATTAGTTCAAAATATTGGTTCAAAATTTATTTCAACACATCGGAGTCATCGTAAATCATCAATGAGCAAAGACAAAGATAAAAA
>JBCCLY010000822.1:0-1881 GCA_039026655.1 Cyanobacteria bacterium P01_C01_bin.38
CATACGCTATCAGAGGAAACTTAGTGATGCAACGAGGTGAAATTTGGTGGGCAGAGCTGCCAACACCTGTTGCTTCAGAGCCAGGATATCGTAGACCAGTTATAATTATCCAATCTAATGAGTTTAATCGCAGTCGAATTCGCACTGTAATTGCTGCTATACTCACAACTAATCTTCGGTTGGCTGAAGCTCCAGGCAATGTTTTATTAACTGTAGATGAAACTGATTTGCCACGAGACTCGGTTGTCAACGTTTCCCAAGTGATTACAGCGGATAAATCGTTTTTAATTGAGCGGGTTAGTCAAGTAAGCGATCGCCTGATGTTACTTGTTGATGAAGGGCTTCGTTTGGTTCTTGCACTATAGTGAGTTACTGATAAATTATTATTCCCGCAAACCTTTTTCCCGTAAAAGTGTATCAAGCCAAATTTTATTATCTGCTTTCAAAGGCGGCACTAGTTCTTGATTATAGTCAATAGTTAAATAATATCTGGCACGATTGTAAATACCATTTAATAAAGATTGTAAATCCAAAACTATTTCTGCATCTTCTGACTGTAAAGGTAATAAAAACGTAGGAATAGTTTCTCTAATGCTGAAACCGTATAATTTTGCTTGAGGACGAATTTCGCTTCTACTTACAATTATACGATAATCTGTTGAAGGAACTTCTTCTACAACAAACATTGGTTTTCCACTTCTAAGTAAATCAATTTCAACTAAGTGAGAAAGACTTGCTAAAACCTGTTTGCGTTTTCGTTCGTATGCTTTTCTCCCTTCACCAGCACGTTTGTTTTTAGGAGATAAAATTTCTATGGTAGTAACAACAAAACCCGTCGCCGCTTCTTTAATTTCTAAATAACTTTCTTTAACATTTTCTGGCATCGGCATTGTAACTGTAATACCTTCTGATGCAGAAACGTCTGTTGTCGTTGATGAATGCTTTAGTAATTTTTCTTGTTGAGAAAAAACAGAAACATCTGGAATTCCTACCAATACCGAATCCGAATCATCGCTTAGATAAGTACGTTGTTCAATGGCAACTCGATACTGTGGAGGAATATTAACTTCAATTGCATCGGCTATTGCCGTAATCAATCGATGGTGAACTTCCGACCAAAATATATTATTTTCCAAATAAGGATTCATTCCTGGAAACGGAGAATTCATTATTTTTACTCTTCTCCACAAACAAGTTATTTTTTAATTCTACCTATTTCTCATATCCTCAAAACCGATAAGCCAAAAAAGGAATCAACATTTCAGCACTACTTAAACCAGCATGAACTCCAAGATGTCCTTTATAACGTTCATCATTTGTTATATGCTGGCGACATATCCAGTCTTTATGAGACATCAGCAATAAATCGCCAATTCTATCTTGAGCTTCTATACTCAAAGGTTTACCCGGAAGTCCAAATAATCCTAATTCCACCGCTTCAGAAGGGGTAATGGTAAAAAAGTTTTCGCTAAAATTTTCTTTAATATAATCTGCAACGGCAGCTTGTTTATCGTGCTTAATATGTAAATAACGAATTCGCGACTCACCCGTTGTCGGAGCAAATAAATTTTGAGTTAAATCGGGATGCTGTTCTAACCAAAGCGTATTTTCTAAGGGATTATACCTTTGTCCGTGGTCGGCTGTTAGTAACAAAACGGTATCATTACGACCAGCTAAAGGTTCGATAAGTTGCTTTTTTAGAGCAAAATCTAATGTAGCAACTTCCGCTTTATAAGAAGAACTCAGCGGACCGTAACGGTGGGAAACTGAATCTATAGTAGGTACGTATAGATAAGTAAAACTTTTCTGCTGGCTGCTTCTTGTTAATAAACGTTCGCGTAATTGAGCAAAAGCATCTGAAGGTGTACGATAACCTTTAAA
>JBCCLY010000823.1:0-1881 GCA_039026655.1 Cyanobacteria bacterium P01_C01_bin.38
GTGCATTTACCAACAGATTTGCAGCTTACGATTTTTGATGAATCGGGGAATGTCTGTATGGAAACTCAGTCGGAAACCGCTAATGATTGGATGCAGTTAGAGTTTAGCTGCGAGCATGAAGAAAAATTTACCGTTGAATTAAAGTTAGAGGAAACAAGTATTCATGAAGAGTTCATTGTTTAAATAAACCAAATACGGGTTTACAATTTTGGATTTTTTTATTGAAACAATGGGAAACATTTTCGGTTTTAAATAATCTTTTAAATTATCCCTAAGTCAGCGAAGACTTTTTTCAATCTAAAATATTAAATTCAAAATTAGTAGAGAAAAATGTTATGGCAATAGTCAAATTAAAAATCAGGGAAAGTAAACAAGGATTTCAGGTAGATTTAACTGCGAAACAACTAGATGTTGAAACCGAGGGATTTCTACCTGCTCTACCACCCCAGTTAGAAACGTCTTTTAATAACTGGCAACTAGCTTATCGTGAAATTGATGCAGTGCGCTCATATATTGCACCCGCACCGGGAAAGCGCATCATTGCAAAAAGTGTAATCAAGCATTCCAGTGCAGAGCATACAACTTCAGTCAAAGAATGTTTGAATCAATGGCTCAATAGTGGCGATTCTAGATGGTTGCCAGTACGTGATAAATTGATTGCTATAGCTCAAAATTTACATTATAAAAACGAAGAAGTTCGCGTTATCATTGATGCCAAAGATGTTAATTTACGTCGTCTTCCTTGGCAAGAGTGGAATTTATTTGAAGAACATTATCCCCAGGTAGAAATTGCTTTAAGTGCGGTTAAAAATTCAGATATAAAGACAAATTATACAATACCTAAAAGTTCAAAGATTAGAATTTTAGTAGCCGTTGGTAGAAGCGACGGTATTAACACTAAAAATGATTTAGAAATAATTAAAGAGTTAGAACAACATGGTGCTGAAGTTGTTTGTTTAATGCAACCCAACCGCAAACAATTGTGTGATGCTTTGTGGAATCAACAAGGATATCATATTTTTATATTTACGGGGCACAGCGGAAGTAGAGCAGACGGGCAAATTGGTTGGATTGAACTTAACGATACAGATAGTTTAAACATTGAAGAATTCAAAGAAGCTTTAAAAGAATCTATTAAAAAAGGATTGCAGTTAGCAATATTTAATTCTTGTGATGGTTTGGGATTAGCTTCGCAATTAGCGCAGCTACATTTACCTCGATGTATTGTGATGAGGGAACCCGTACCCGATAAAGTTGCAATAGAATTTTTAAAACACTTTTTTAAAGAATTTACTAGCGATCGATCGCTTTCTCAAGCTTTAAATAAAGCCCGCAAGCGATTAGAGCATTTTAATTTAGATTATCCCGGTGCGGTTTGGCTTCCGACAATTTGTATTGCACCTAATGCTCAATCGTTAACTTGGAAATCGCTTAATGCCAATCATATCGATTATC
Source organism: Cyanobacteria bacterium P01_C01_bin.38 (assembly GCA_039026655.1). Lineage (GTDB taxonomy): Bacteria > Cyanobacteriota > Cyanobacteriia > Cyanobacteriales > Nostocaceae > Rivularia. Next base: position 1,456 of record JBCCLY010000823.1, read on the forward strand.
AAGAAATTGATCGAAAACAAAACCAGACAAAATCGAATAAAAATAGTTACATTAAACCAATAATATTAACTGTCTTAGTCATCGGCAGTATTTACGCTTTGTTAGCTTGGGATGTATCTGCCAAACTTAAAAGAATCCAAGATAAATTAGTACATATATCTGGTGGAAAATCCAAACTTATAGAAACAAATTCAGCAAGCATTCCTTCGGGAACTTTTTACTACGGAGGAAGCACCACTTGGGCACCTATTCACGACGAAGTGCAAAAAGTACTTAAAATAGTTCATCCTAATTTTAAAGTAGAATATACGCACCCAAAAAATGATTTTCCGGGTTCTGCAACTGGCATCAAAATGCTTTTAGAAAGCGAACTTGATTTTGCTTTGTCTTCTCGTAGACTGACTTCAAAAGAAGAAGAAAAAGCAA
>JBCCLY010000824.1:0-1877 GCA_039026655.1 Cyanobacteria bacterium P01_C01_bin.38
AAATAAAAACTAAAAACTATGCTTACAAAAGTCTTTGCTGGAATCGCGGTTGTAATAGCAATATGGTCAATTACCGACGCTTACACCCAAAAATCAGCTTTCGTATTGCGCGAAGAAAAACAAGCTAACTTCTCTCCTCGTCACGGAACCAGTGCATCAGGTTACTACGACAACCGTGGAGTATGGATATTTAACTCCGGCCGTTCCTCATATGGTGGCTTTCAAGGTGGAGGCCCCGGTACTGGGAAGTAACAGTTAAGAGTTAAGAGTTAAGAGTTAGGAGTTAGGAGTTAGGAGTTAAGAGTTAAGAGTTAGGAGTTAGGAGTTAGGAGTTATGAATTATGAGATGTGAATTCAATATTGATAATTGTTTATTGATAATTGATAACCGAAATGGATAGTTATTCTTTGAACGGTACTCAGCGTAAATTATTACTGGCTGCGGCGGCTGTTTCTTCAGGGTGCGGGCTGGCTGTGGAGTTACTTTTAGGTACTCTTGCTAGCTATTTGGTGGGGAATCAAGCTCTCGCTTTTGGTATTGCTATCGGTGGGTTTTTGGCGGCTATGGGTGCTGGTTCTTACTTGAGTCAGTTTATTGCATCTAAAATGGAAGGTCGATTGCTGCAACGTAAATTGTTGTCGGCTTTTGTTGGGGTAGAGATGGCGATCGCCCCTCTCACAGCCTTGCTACCTCTGGGTTTGTTCGCTTTGTTCGTCATGAATGGTTCGATTTGGCTGGGTTTATTTTTAGTAACTATTTTGCTGGGAATACTTGCTGGCTTGGAAGTGCCTATTTTGACGCGGGTGTTGGAAATGGAGGAAGGGGTTCGGGAAGCTTTGGCTGGTGTTTTGGCGCTGGATTATGTCGGAGCGCTTTTCGGTTCTTTGGCTTTTCCGGTAATTTTATTACCAGTATGCGGAATGTTTCCCACTGCTTTTATTTTGGGTGCATTACCGGCATTGATGGTATTTTTTATCGGACGCAATTTTCACCATTTGAAACGTTGGAGCTACATCGGTTTAGTTTTGGGTGTACTGCTTTTGACTCTGGCACCTGCAACTATTCCCATCAGCAATAAATTAGAAAATAACTTATATTCAGCACCTATAGTTAAAAGAGTACAAACTCCCTATCAAAGAATTGTCTTAACTCGTAGAGGTAAAGATTCCAGATTATTCCTCAATGGAGATTTGCAACTTTCCACAATAGATGAATACCGCTATCATGAAGGATTGGTGCATCCGGCAATGAGTGCAACACCCGATAGAAAGCGGGTTTTAGTATTGGGTGCTGGAGATGGAATGGCAATCAGAGAAGTACTTAAATGGAAAGAAGTTGAGAAAGTAGTACTAATAGAATTAGATCCAGAAGTTGTTAAAATAGCCAAAAATCACCCACAATTAAAAAGCGTAAACGGAAATTCATTGCAGGATTCTCGCGTTGAAGTGATTAATGCCGACGCATTTTTAAGCGTGCCCAAGCTCAAAGAAAGCTTTGACGTAATTATTGCAGACTTCCCCGATCCAGACCAAGATGCATTAGCAAAACTTTACTCAGAAGGTTTTTACAGACGTTTATTAACGAGACTTAACGACAAAGGTGTTTTTGTAACCCAAGCATCGAGTTCATTTTTTGCTCCTAAAGTCATTAGCTGTGTAGCTGCAACACTTTCCGAAGTAGGATTAAAAGTAAATCCTTACACCATCAGCGTTCCCAGTTTTGGCCCTTGGGGTTTTGTATTAGCATCCCGCAATCAACTAAACCCAGAAAAACTACAGCTTCCCGTAGAAACCAACTTTTTAACAGAAAACTTATTACATCATTTATTTGATTTACCAAAAGATATACAGTTAGGAAACGTAGAAATAAATCGACT
>JBCCLY010000825.1:0-1869 GCA_039026655.1 Cyanobacteria bacterium P01_C01_bin.38
ATCGTCAAAAATCGCGGTATTGAAGAATTTGAAATTTATAATGCTCCCAATCCGGTATCAAGCAACTCGGATAATGTGAATACTGAGGCAATCGCCGATACCGATCCTAAAGTTGTAGTTATTGATCGCCGCGAATCTGCATTTTAATTGGTTTTGGGAGTAGGGAGTAGGGAGTAGGGAGTAGGAAGTAGGAAGTAGAAAATAAAATTGTTCACTGTTCTGTTCATTGTTCACTGCTCCCCGTTCCCTGTTCCCTATTCCCTACTCCCTACTCCCTACTCCCTATTCCCTACTCCCTATTTCTAATATTACTAAACCTAATATCCTATATAGTTTTTGTTTAATTAATAAAACTCTTTGATAGGAACTGCATTAAGGAAAAGTAGGTCTTATAGAAAATAAGCTGATAGTCTTTAGACTTATATTTGCAAAGTTGATAATTGATTTGTTCGCTTCTCAAATCAAATTAAAAGTGTCAAGAGTGTAAAGGGTGAAATTCTGGCTATTTTTTTAAACATGAATTTCCATAAATAACTAAGTTGCAACTAAAAACCATTCAGCTTATTGCAAATTAAGGAATTATTAGTTGTTAATTGTTAATGAAATATGCAACTATTTATTAAGCTTTTATATATACCAGTCATTTTTTTTACTCTTTATTAAGTGGTAACGCTTAACCAAAAGCAAAAAAAGTTGCAAGAAAACGTTTCGGTGTAAAGATAGATGAATTTGCTGGATTGATTATCTGTAAACTGTTTTGAAGTTTGATTCTCAATTAGATTTATCAAACTAATAGAAACTTAGGAAAAATGTGGCTAACTTTCACAAATTTGCTAACATCAAATAGCTGCTGTTCGGCGGCTTTGCATACAAGCATTTAAAAGCTCTTGATTGGGTATCAAGTAGACATAAATGTTACTCCTTATGCTTAGTCGCGTAAAGTAGATGGTTTACACCTGAAAGATTACAGGAAAACTTCTAACAGGAAGTAACCGATTAACGATAGTTTTGGTTATATTTATGGCCAAAATTAGTGCCAGAAATGGTGCTTGCTCAAATTCATCTTCGATTGTTTTTAAACATTCGCTCCTCAACACAACACACCGATTTATTAGTTGCTTAAAAGGTTCAATTAGGAGATTCAAATGAAAAAATTTATTCCTCTTCTCATTAGCGGTATTTTAGCTACAGGTGCAGTTGGTTGTGGTGAAGAAGCTGCTAACACTGGTACAGAAAATCCTGGTGCTACCAATGAAGCTTTACAGCCATCTGCGAGAGAAGCTAGCGAGACAGAAGGTTTAAATCAACCTTTAAGCGAACCTGGAGCAGTACCTGGAGAAGGAAGCGTACCTACAGATCCTACTGCTGCAACTGAAGGCGCAGATCCGCTAGCAAGCGATTTATCAAAAGAAGTTAGTAAAAAGTTAAAAGAAAACTTACCAGCTAGCAACCTAGAAGTTAAAGAGCAAGAAGGAGTTGTTACCGTCGGCGGTACAGTTTCTTCTCAAGAAGAGCTTCAACAGGTTGAGCCTTTAACAAAAGGAGTTAAAGGTGTCAAAGGAGTAAACGTAGAAGCAAATGTTGATGGTGCTGCTCCCGCTCCCGAAGGAGCTGTACCTGGGGCTGCTCCTGAAGGTACCGATCCTCAGTAATTATTAGGTAGTGGGTAGTGGGTAGTTGGTAGTTGGTAATTGGTAGTTGGTAGTTGGTAGTTGGTGACTAATCTGCTTCCCAGATTTAAATTATGTCAGAAATCCGGTTTCTTTCTGATTCGATAACAAAATAACGAAATAATAATGCTTTCACGACTAGAAACCGGGTTTCTTTGTGCTTGTTGCGAATAATGCATTATCTAGTTTTAAATTACCC
>JBCCLY010000826.1:0-1868 GCA_039026655.1 Cyanobacteria bacterium P01_C01_bin.38
AGAAAACCAAGCATGGCTACTCTTCCATTCCAAATTTCTGCGGAAGTGGTGATACCCCATTCCCAACGCTCTGGGGGATACATTTTAACTTTCTTCTTCATTTGATTAACTTGTGCAAGTGAAATACTCGGAGATTTCAATGCATCAATAGTCAAATCTGCTAAAGCTTGAATAAATACCGGATGTACGTTGAGGGCTGGAACCCTGCGGAAGTTGTTAATTCCTGCTTCTTCGGCAATTTCGCGATATTCAATATCAATTTCTTCTAATGTTTCAATATGCTCGGAAACAAAACTGATGGGTACGACTACTAAATTTTTAACGCCTTTCTCTGCTAAGTTTTCGATAGCATCTTCAGTGTAAGGTTGCAGCCACTCCACCGGACCTACACGACTTTGATAAGCTAAAGTATAAGGATTTGGACGATTGAGAGTTTGCATAATTAAACGAGTGCATTCCTCAATTTCCTGCTGATATGGATCGCCAGCTTCTTCTACATAGCTTTTGGGGACTCCATGTGCGCTGAAGAAGATATGCCCTTCATCCGGATTCGGTAACTGATCTAATTCCTGCGCTATTAATTCAGCCATTGCTTGTAGATAACCCGGTTGCTTGTACCAAGAAGCAATTACCGAATATTCAACCTGTTGAAGTTTGGGATTCTCTCGCCAGAGTGCCTCAAGAAGCCGATAACTCGAACCGCTAGTACTAATGGAAAACTGGGGATAAAGAGGTAGAATTACTAATTTCTCAATTCCATCAGCAACAATCTGAGAAACGGCTTCCTCTGTGTAAGGATGCCAATAACGCATTCCAATATAGATTTTTGCATCTTCCCCAATTTGGGCAAGTTGTTCTTTTAAAGCTTCTCCCTGAGCTTCAGTTATTTGACGCAACGGAGAGCCACCACCAATTTTACGGTAGTTTTCTTGAGACGTTTTACTGCGTCGCGTCGAGATAAACCAGGCTAAAGGTTTTTGCAGCCAGCTAAAAGGCAGACGGATTATTTCCGGATCGGAAAACAAGTTGTAAAGGAACGGCTGTACATCCTCAAGTTTATCCGGTCCACCAAGATTAAGTAATAAAACGCCTACACGACCCATAGCAGTATTAATCCCCAAATTTTTCAGCTTTTTTACTAATGTTAACAATATATCTTTATTAAATACATAAGTTAATAGTAGGAAATTCTATCTAGACTACAATTACTTCTCTAGGGAGTAGGGAATAGGGGGAGGAAGTGGTAAATATTCAAGCGTTTGAGAGCTTTGAAGACTGTTGCTTGATCGCGGTTTGATTAATGAGTGCTTTGCAACGCTTAACAATTCACTCAGATTCTGATGTCGGTTACTTCTAACTAACACATTTTCAAACCCTTATACAGTAGAGCTTTTAGCCAAAGAAGAAAATGGGTTAGTTTCATTTGTTGTGAAGGATTTTAACACCTTTAACCTTTAACCTTTAACCTTTAACCTTCATCGGTTACTCCTAACTTGCACATTTTATAACCCTTAAATACCAAAGCTTTTAGCCAAAGCAATAAAGATGTTGCTAGTTTCATTTTTTGGGAGGGAACTTTAATACTTTTAGCTTTTGACTTTTGACTTCCCCTCCTGGGGCGCTCACATCTTGCACCAATGTCTCTATTCTCGGTTTCTTGTCTGTAAAATAATGAGATAAGTAGGACGAGGAAGTAGGGAGTAGAAGAGTGTACCTCATTTAACTGCAAAGTGCTGTAATTCCTTAACTACTGGTTTGTCCCATAAATATTAATAAGTTCGTAGTTGGGGGTGTTTGGGTGGGGTGGGGGATGGGCCCACTAGCAAGGAGTGGGTTTGGGGTTAAGGGTGGGGGGAGTTTTTGTAGTG
>JBCCLY010000827.1:0-1854 GCA_039026655.1 Cyanobacteria bacterium P01_C01_bin.38
GGGTTAAAACACCTCTTCGTAGGTTGGGTTAAGCGAAGCGCAACCCAACTCGGGTGTTGGGTTTCACTTCGTTCAACCCAACCTACAAATATCGTTGTGATACCCCTCATAACTTATGTGGTCGAATACTAGTACTCCGCCACATTAATTTTGCGGGGTTAAAACACCTCTTCGTAGGTTGGGTTAAGCGAAGCGCAACCCAACTCGGGTGTTGGGTTTCACTTCGTTCAACCCAACCTACAAATATCATTGTGATACCCCTCAAAACTTATGTGGTCGAATACTAGTCCCATAAAATATGATGGGTTGGCTTTCTTCGTAACGTAGGGAGACGTTATGTATCAATCTCTACACCCTGTCAAAACAAACGGGACAGATCGCTAGCCCCCCTTTTTAAGGGGGGTTGGGGGATCTAAAATGTCTGCAACACTACACTTTCCGTAAAATAATTTTTAAACTTAAACTTAAACTTAAAATGCGAATAGGTTATGCCCGTGTGTCAACTCGTCAGCAAGCGGATACGGAAGCGCTGGAGCAACAAATAAGCCGACTTGAAAAAGCTGGGGCACAGAAAGTTTTGTATGATATTGAGTCTGGTAGAAAGGATTCTAGGAAAGGTTTTAATCAAATAATTGCTTTGGCTAAAAACGGAGTCGCAACTGAAGTGATTGTGACGCGGTTAGATAGACTTGGACGTAATGTAATTAGCATCCATAAAACAATAGAAATACTTCAAAAGGCTGGTGTTAAATTAAGCATTTTAGATTCTCCTTTAGGGGATACAGATTCGGCTTTTGGATGGTTAACTATCAATAATATTGCTGGGTTGGCTGAGTTTGAAAGTCGTTTATTGTCCGAGCGCATCTCCCACGGGACAGATTATTATCGCTCTAATCTAAAATATTTTGGCAAGCCTCCATTTGGTTATACGAAGGATGCCGACGGTAGATGTATTCCTCACCCTACTAATTGGTTGATAGCTAAGGAAACAATTCGTAGATTTTATACTAATTCCTATGGTTCTATTACTCGTTGGCTGGTGGAAAGCTATGGAATAAAAATGTACCCTTCTAGCTTTCGTAATTGGCTGCATAATCCGGCAATAAGAGGACATACATTTTATAAGTTGAAATCAGGGGAGATTCAACGGCATTATTCTACTCATCAAGCATTGATTAGTGAAAGTGAGTATGAAGATTTAGCGAAAATTACTACCCATACCAATAAAAAAGATCCCAGCAAATTTAAACCTCATATTCTTGCTGGAATATTTAAATGTGGTGTTTGCGGACGCGCTATGACTAAAACTAAGGCAGGAAAACAGTTTCAATGTACTCAGTATAAGCAGTTTGGTAAAGCTGGATGCAGTAACGGCAAGACAATTGCTAAATCTATAGTCAAAACACAAGTGATAGAAGTACTCACGAACTATGCTTCCGAAGTTGTAAAAGAAGTTAATCATCGAACGCAAACAGATAAAGTAGTCGATCAAAAATTAATTACGCTACAACATCAACTGCAAACACTCCAATCCCTTCCTAGTAATACTGCAATTGCAACAGCGATCGCCGACTTAAAACAGCAAATAAAAAATTACCAGCAGCAAACTAATACTCGTGAAGCTAAGACAGAAGAGGATTATTTAATGTTGCGTTCGTTTGCTCAAGCCGACTTTTGGGAATTGTTGTCAGATACAGAGTTTAAAGTAATTTGTTTGCGTTTTCTCGAAACCGTCGTATTTAATGGTGGAAGGGATATAGAAGTTTTTTTACGCGATAATTCTCTTCCATAGTTAACTGCTTTGTCTCGGATGCTCTGCCAAATATCTTTATCTAACATTAAGTGTGTGCTGAA
>JBCCLY010000828.1:0-1843 GCA_039026655.1 Cyanobacteria bacterium P01_C01_bin.38
GGACTTTGAGGTTGAATCCTTTTGCAGTATGAAACAAACTGATCTAAACCCTCAAGCGTCATTAAATTTTTACTCCTCACCCTGTTTTCCACTATAAAGAACATGGCATCAAAATATACCACCCTTTAAAGTTGAGTATCATCAGCAAAAGCAACCAAAAAAGCGCTAAATGCCTTGTTGCGATAGTGTGAAATACTGTTGACGATTTGAAGACAGCGAAGTAAAACAGTTACACTGCCGAGTCTATCTTAATACATTGTTACTTAAGTAGAGACAATGGGTAAACAAGGGGAGAGGGGGTAGAGTGGGTAGAGGGGGAGAGGGGGTAGAAAGAATTCATAAAAACCTAACTCTTAACTGGTAACTGGTAACTGCTCACTGTTCACTGTTCACTGTTCGCTGGTAACTGTCAACGGTTGAATGCGAGCATTAAATCTACCATTATGCAAAGCTATAATTGCATTTCTAGAATCTTGTATCCAGTATTGTCTGCCAAAACGAACTAGTTGACGGGATTTTTCTGTTTTAATAATGCCAATAACGGGTATTTTTCCTTTTTCTTTTTCACCAGATTGTTCTTTTAATTCTTTTAAAACTGTTCTTAAACGATGATGTTCTTCAATATTAGTTGCTTGTTGGGGAGTCATTTCTATGACTATTAATTGTATATTTTCTACTGGTTCGGCATCATCAACAATTAATTGAGCTTGGTCATCTTTATAATCAATTTTTCCCCAAATAATTAATTTGGCATCTATCTGTAAAATTGGATTAATTCGCTCGTAAGTTTTAGGGAAAACTACGGCTTCTCCTGCTGTAGTTAAATCTTCTATTTGTAGAAATGCCATAGAGTCACCTTTTTTGGTGATGTATTTAGTGACGTTATTAAGCATAACAACCACGCAAACTTTAGCTTCTTCCTTCTGATTTTTTAGCTGTGCCATATTTATTGGCGAAAGAATCCGCATTGATTTACGTATCGATTTGAGGGGATGATCTGACACATAAAAACCTAAAAGCTCTTTCTCCATTCGTAGCTTTTCTTGAGGAGGAAAATCTGGAACATCTTTGGCTTTAGGGGGACTTAATATTGCTCCAGACATTTTGTTTGCATTTGCATCCCCACTCCAAGCACCACCCAATAAATCAAATAAATTACCTTGCCCACTGGCTCTATCTCTAGCACGAGATTGCGCCCAATCGTACACCAACTCTAAATCTTCAGACAGCTGATTGCGATTGGGATTTAACTTGTCAAAAGCTCCACAATGTATCAACGACTGCACCGTGCGCCGATTTACCGTACCTAAATCAACGCGATCGCAAAAATCAGCCAGCGATTTAAACTCACCTTCAACTCTTGCTTCTAAAATACAGTTTCTAGCATTTTCTCCCACATTACGTATTGCCGACAAGCCAAATAGAATTTTGTCGTTTAAAGGAGTAAAATCAACTTCCGAAGAATTAATATCGGGTGATTCTATTTGAATGCTCATATTCATACAGGTAGCAATATATTTTTGCACCTTATCTTTATCGCCGCTATTAGCCGTCAGCAGCGCCGCCATATACTCAAGAGGATAATTGGCTTTTAAATAAGCAGTTTGATAAGTAACATACCCATAGGCTGTAGAGTGAGATTTATTAAAACAATTAGAAGCAATCAAACCATCTTTAATTAAAAAATTATGGTCCCCTTCCAACCCAATATCATATACATTTTGAGTATTTAGAGCTTTTCGAGATACGATTTTGACCATAATTTCCACCCCAGCAAGTCAGCATTCGTTAGTTTAATCTATATATTTTAGTTTGCTGCAAAATCTTTTTACATAAATGTAAA
>JBCCLY010000829.1:0-1838 GCA_039026655.1 Cyanobacteria bacterium P01_C01_bin.38
CCGGAACACGCTTTACCTGGATTAGATGGAGAAATTAAAGCATTACGTTTGGAATTAAAACTGTTAGCAGAAGTTGGAATTATTGGATTGCCAAATGCTGGTAAATCTACTTTAATCTCAGCTTTATCGGCAGCGCGTCCCAAAATTGCCGATTATCCTTTTACAACTTTAGTACCTAATTTAGGAGTAGTTAGAAAACCAACTGGTGACGGTACGGTTTTTGCTGACATTCCCGGATTAATTGAAGGTGCTTCCCAAGGTGCGGGATTAGGACATGATTTTTTGCGTCACATCGAGCGTACCCGCTTATTACTACACGTAATTGATGCAACTAGTGAAGATGTAATTAACGAATATAATACCATTGTTCAGGAATTACAGACATATGGAAGGGAATTGCAAGATAAAACCCAAATTATTGCCTTAAATAAAGTTGATGCTGTTGATAAAAGCGTTGATAATAACGCATTAGCAACTCAGTTAAATCATCTTTCTTTTGCGCCAGTTTTCATAATTTCGGCAGTAACTGGTGAAGGTTTACAGCCAATGTTGCAGCAAATTTGGGATACTCTCGATGCTTTGAATGCGAATCAAGAGGAAATTGAAATGCACGAAATTGGTAATGGGTAATTGGTAATTGGTAATTGGTAATGGGTAATTGGTAATATTCGATGGTGCGTTACGCGCTCGCGATAACACACCCTACGGTATATAATTTATAAAGATACAAATTATAATTTTAAAGATGTTTTTGTATTAGTTGGTATTTGCTCTTGCTGCGGTTTAATTAAACTAATTAAAGTTGTAATTAAAGGTATGAGAAAAGCTAAAACCAGAACAACTGCTGCTACTTGAAATATTACAGGTCTTTTTCTTCCTTTTGTAGGGAAACCGCAGCTAAGACAGATTTCTTCTTCACTACTATTAAGCGCACCACAAACTTTACAAGGTTCCAGGGACATTTTTTTTACTGTAATTTAACTTTAATAATATTCTGTATTTTTCTCTTCAACTATAAACCTGTTTCAATTTAACTACCAAATTATTCACTACTCTTAAACAACAGCAAACCATATTCTTCACCTGTTTCCTGAAAACCAATTTTTCGGTACACAGCTTGCGCTGCTAAATTATTTTTAGATGTAAATAATAAAGCTTGATATACTCCTTGAGATTTGGCATCGAGTAAAGCACCCGCTAACACGCATTTTGCATATCCTTTACCGCGTAAAAATGGTGGCGTATAAACTCCGCCGATTTGTACGATATCAGATAATCCGGCATTAAAAGCACAATAAGAAACTAAATTATTTTCTCCATTGTTTTCCGCTACCAATACCCAATGTCTAGCTTGTGCTTGGCTGGATTCAATTCCTTGACGACATTTAGCTACCAGGCTCGGTGTTTCTTCATCTCCTAAAGTTTCAACACAATAAGCAACTTTCCATTGCGTTAACAATTCTAATTCTTTTGGTAGTGGATGACGACATTCAACTTTTCCAGATACTAACGCTGGTGGTATCTGTAATTTATCTAGCGCTAGAGAAAATAAAATTTCATCATCATTAAGTTGAATTTGACGGTTTTCCAGTTGTAAAGCTTTTCGGGTTAGTTTTACCTGTTGTGCTTCTCCAGTAATTCCAGAAATAGCGCGTTTGGATTTTTCTACAACCGCTCGTACAACTTCTTCTAGATAAACCGGAGCCTGTACCACAACCATTCCATTCCAATAATGAGCCGCTACCGCTGTGATTTTTTCATCTTCAATTGCAGCAACATAAGTTCCTTGAAACCGCTGATTCCCATCAACTAATCCCGCAGCTTGCAAATTTGAACGC
>JBCCLY010000830.1:0-1833 GCA_039026655.1 Cyanobacteria bacterium P01_C01_bin.38
TATAGATATCTTCCCGCAACTCCAAAATGGACTGGTGTCAAAGATATTAAAAAGTGGGAAAACAGTCCTTTTTATGTTGTTCCGGAATCGCGCCCTTGGTTTCTTAATCCAGATACCGATAAAAGAACGGCAGCTATTAATAGTATGGGTATAGATGGTACTTACGCTCATTTAATAATATCTGAAGAACCAAACAAACAAGACCGCAGCAGCAGATTTTTGCAGCAAATGCCTTTGCAATTATTCCCAATTACCGGGAAGAATCGCGAAGATTTACTACAGCAAGTTGACAATTTGCAAAATTTGGTAAATCAAGGAAATTCTCTTCCCGCAGCTGCTAAAATGGCTTTTACTAATTATGAAAAACATAATCAGGAAAGCTATACCCTAGCAATTCTGGCGCGTAATGTTAAAGAATTAGCAAGAGAAATAGAAGCAGCAATTAAAGGTGTTAATAATGCATTTGATAAAGGTGAAGAATGGCAAACTCCACTAGGCAGTTATTTTACAGCTAATCCCTTGGGCAAAAAGGGAGAAGTTGCATTTATTTATCCTGCTGCGGTTAATTCTTATCTTGGTGTGGGTAGAAATCTCTTCCGTCTATTTCCGGAAGTACATGATGATATCATTCTGCAAAACTTAGACAATCGCGTCAGTCATGTTGAGCAGTTAGTATATCCTCGCAGCTTAAACAAACTATCAAGCAGAGAATTAGAAGCACTCGAAAAACAACTGCTAGATGATTCCGAGGCAATGTTTGAAAATGAAATAGTCGTTGCCAGACTGCTTTCCAAAGTGCTTTTAGATAACTTCCAAGTAAAACCAAAATTTGCTTTTGGTTACAGCCTGGGTGAAGTTAGTATGATGTCTGCTATCGGCATATGGAATCAATTTAGTGAGATGAGCAACGCTTTAAACTCATCTACCTTATTCGGAGACAGATTATCAGGTGCGAAAAACTGCGTTAGAGAATTTTGGCAGCTACCACCAGTTGAAAAATCTCCAGATAATAATTTTTGGTGTAATTACGTTGTCATAGCCACACCATCTCAAGTTAAGGAAGCTATAGCAGCAGAAAACCGCGTTTATTTGACTCAAATCAATACACCAGAAGAAGTAGTGATTGCTGGCGAGCCGGAAGCTTGCGAAAGAGTTATTAAAAAATTAGGTTGCAACGCATTTAAAGCACCATTCGATCATGTAATTCACTGCCAAGCGATGGCTTCCGAGCATGATGAAATTGCCAGCGTCAACACTTTACCAATTCAAGAAAATCAGCAAAATCTAACACTTTATTCCGCTGCGGAATATGCGACTATAAAATTGGAAAGTAAAGCTATTGCTGAAGGTATCGCTACAGGGCTTTGCAAACAGCTTGATTTTCCGCGATTAGTTAACCAAGTTTATAACGACGGCGCAAAAATATTTATTGAAACAGGTGCTGGAAACGTTTGTTCTCGATGGATTGATAAAAATTTAAGCGATAAAGAACACATGACAATTTCTCTTAATCGTAGAGGCTTAGACGACCATAGTAGCATTGTTAAAGCATTAGCAAAACTTACTTCTCACCAAATTGATTTAGATTTATCACCGCTATATTCCACAGTGGAAGAAACTAGTAAAAAAGGCAAAATTACCCAGAGAAAAGTTATATTAGGCGGTCATAATATTACCGAAAGTATTTTAACCGCAGAAAATAAAAAGCTGTTTCAACAATCGGAAATTAGTTCCAAGCCTGTTGAAAAATTAGCGGCTAAAACAAATCAGATAAAAGCAGCACCAAAACCTGTTGAAAAAGAATTAAAAGTCAAAACTACTCCAACACCCAAA
>JBCCLY010000831.1:0-1809 GCA_039026655.1 Cyanobacteria bacterium P01_C01_bin.38
CCTAACCCCTTCCCTAGTAGGGAAGGGGAATAAGTTCCCAAGGCTTTCAAAGTCTCTCTCAAGCGTAGGAGAGAGATTTAGAGAGAGGTTATTAGTAGAAAGTTAGGAATAACCAACGGAGAATAGCGAATAAATTAAACAACTAACTAACCTTTAACCTTTGATCTTATTAACAATCCTCGTTTGACTACTGATAACAATAAATTTTCCACATCGCTAACGTTAACATCACAATATTGCTGCTTTAATGCTGCTACAATTTGATCTAAAGAATGTTTTCCGTCACATTTGGCGAGTATGGCTGCTGCTGTGGAATTTAAAGCAAGTGCAGCTTCGGGAAATAAAAGCCAATATTGCTGTCTGACTTCGCTCCAATGCAAACGTACACCGGGAGCAAAAGTTAAATAATCAAGAGTTTCGCAAACTTGTATTTTTTCCATCACTTATCCTCCACAGACGGACGAGTATCACCTTTATCAATTGCGTCTAGCTGAGTCCATAGTAAATCGCATTTAAAGGCTAATGCTTGAACTGCTTGCTCTTGACTATCGCGAGTTGTACAGTGTTGTAAAACCAGATTCAGCGCATACTTAGCGTCTCTAGGTGCTTTTTTCAACCGCACTCGAAAATATTCAAATCCGGTGGGATCTATCCAATCATAATGAGATTCTAATGCTGCTAATCTAACCTGAATCGCATCGGGGCCAAATAACTCTGTTAAAGATGCAGCAATCGCTATAATCCACAATCGATCGCGACAAAAATTTACATAAGCATCTACTGCATAACGAACACCAGGTAATACGTGGCGTTCATCAAGTAGTTCCGAACGTGATAATCCTACACTTTTACCCAATTGAATCCAAGCTTCAATACCACCTTCATCCCCAGAGCGTCCATCATGATCTATAATTCGCTCAATCCATTCTCGTCTTACTTCTCTATCGGGGCAGTTTGCAATTATAGCTGCATCTTTAAGCGGAATATTCTTTTGATAATAAAAACGATTTGCTACCCAGTTTCGTATTTCTGTTGGTGTTAATAATCCCTTGTTCATTCTTTGGTGAAAGGGATGTAGATGATGATAACGGGATTTCTGAGAATAAAGTACTGATTCAAATTCTTGTTTTGTCCAAGGTTTTTCAAGTTCCTGATTAAGTAATTGCATTAAAATCCCCTAAATAATTAACTAAATGGGAGCATCCCGATTTTGCAAAAATACAATTTGGTAGTGCGTTAACGCAGTGTTTCCGTAAGGAAATGCATCTTGCTCGCTAGAATACATAGCGAGCAAGATGCTCGCACTACAAAAATAAATTTCCACATTTGGGATGCTCCCAGGGGTAAGGGGTTTATATATTAAAGATAAAAGTAGAAGAGTCTGGGAGTTGATAACTTCTTACCAGCTACCAACTACCAACTACCAACTACCAACTACCAATTATCAATTACTTTTCTGAGGGGGAAGCAACTTTTGTTTTACTTGTTGCTTCTGAAAAATCTATATCGCTACAGCTACGTTTTAAAGCTTCATCTAAAGAGTATGAGGGTTGCCAATCTAATATGTTTTGAGCTTTTTCGTTGCTGTAATGAAACGGTTTGAAACGGGCTTCTAGTCTTGCTGGAATAAAAATACCAGGCAATTTCATTTTTCCGGAAAGAAGCTTTTGATTTGATAACCAAGTGCTACGCGCTAAAAGATGCATCATTCCCCAATTTACGCCTATTGTGGAAGGTTGACGCGGTAGCAGTTTAAGAATTTTATCAATATAAACTTTTTGGGTAGGTAAATCGTGATCGACAATATTC
>JBCCLY010000832.1:0-1798 GCA_039026655.1 Cyanobacteria bacterium P01_C01_bin.38
ATGGCGCGGTACTGCAAAAAAAATCGTTCCTCAAGCAATCTCTCGGATGCAGTCTCAAGGAAGCAAACTGCAAAACCTGAAAATTGCAATGGGGCCATCTATTGAAGGAAAAGTTTATCAAGTATCCGAAGACGTTGCAGCGCAATTAGGAGCAACACTCGTACCAGAAGAAGAAGAAAAAGCAATTCTCGAAGGGCTACAACAAATAGAAAATTCCCCTTTACTTCCCGATTCAGAACCCGGAAAAGTCCGCATAGACGTGCGACAAGTCAGCGCATTACAACTCGAACAACTAGGAATTAGTCCCGAACAAATTTCTCTCGCACCATACTGTACCTACCAAAACCCCGAAAACTTCTTCTCCCACCGTCGCGCCAAAAAAGGAAAAGTCCAATGGTCCGGAATTGTAAGTATGTAATTGGGTAATTGGTAGTTGGTAGTTGGTAATTGGTAATTGGGCATAGTACATGGGGCATTGGGCATAGGAAGAATGAGTTAGGAGTTAGGAGTTAGGAGTTATGAGTTATGAGTTATGAGTTATGAGTTAGGAATTATGACTTATGAATTATTTAATATTATTCACTGTTCACTGTTCACTGTTCACTGTTCACTGTAATGAGTAAATTACCTGAATTAAATGCTGAAACTATCGATCGCGTAGTTGAAATGGCTTGGGAAGATAGAACTCCTTTTGAAGCAATTGAAACTCAATTTGGTTTGAGCGAAAAAGAAGTTATTGCTATCATGCGTCGCTATATGAAAGAATCCAGCTTTAAAATGTGGCGTAAAAGGGTAACGGGTAGAAATACCAAGCATTTGGAAAAGCGCGGTTTTGTCGAAGGAAGATTTAAGTCGGATAATCAAAAGACGTAGGTTCGTAGTTGGGACTTTAGTCCTTATTTCCACAGCGAAAGGGGACTAAAGTCCTTACTACGAACAAAATTAAATTCTGGAAATAGGTATATCTAAATAATCGCTGATTTCTTGTGTTAACCATTCCATTTCTTCTAAACTCAAATGAGCATATTGATGACGAAGTTCTTCTGGATTAGGGTGTGTAAGTCCTGATTGATATTGATATTGATTTTTTATTAATTTTGGCTGGCTCAATTTCCATTTGATTCCAATCAGTTCATGAATATATGAAACGCTAGTTTTACTTATCTTTATCCGGGTACGTTTAAATAATGCCCAAGCAACGATCGATAGAATAAAAACGATTCCAAAGCATTGTACTGTATGTTTCATTAAATAAGCTGTATCACTTAATTCTTGACTATAAACCGAACCAAATTCGGAAAAACCAAATCCAATTGCAAAAGGTGAAATTAAAGAAATTAAAGCAATTTCAAGAAGCCTAAATCCTTGAGGGGGAATAACTATTTCTAAATAGTTAATGTCTTTATATAGTTTAATTTTACTACCTGATGGCTTATCTAATTTTTGTTTTGATAGAGAAGTTGTTTTTTGCCTTGGTAAAGGATTTTCTAAAGCAGTTATTGCTTCCTCCGTCGATTTAAATCTCTGACTTAAACTTGGTTCCGTCATCCACTCCAACCAATCAGCAAACTCTTCGCTAAAATTAGCTGTTTGACGGAACTGAATTTGTAAATCTTTTTGAGGTAATTCTGTTGGATGCAAACCCGTAATTAAAAAGATTAAAGTTGCTCCCAAACTATATAAATCGGAAGCAGCAACACATCTTCCACCAAATTGTTCCGGTGGCATATATCCGTAAGTTCCAACTACAGTAATTGTTCCACCATTTGTTGCAGCAACAGTTTGTACCGAACCGAAA
>JBCCLY010000833.1:0-1790 GCA_039026655.1 Cyanobacteria bacterium P01_C01_bin.38
AAATAAGAAAGAAGGAGTTTATCATTTGTATTTCAATTTGCTTAATGCAAAGAAGTTAAAGGAAGTTAAGGGCAGAGTAAAGGTGATTGATGCGGAGCGCTCTAAACAGCTCTTAGTTGCTAAATCTCATGAAATAGTCAATATCAAAAATCCAAATAATGGTAGTAACAGGATAAAAGTTGCTTCCGATATATTTGGATTCAAGGATGTGCAGTACACTTTGGATTTAGACAATCCAGTTACCGATTCAACTAGCGCTTACGTAGAAACCATAGGAGATTCAATCATTGTAAATTTCATGCTCGATAGATATAGAAAGGGAGATGTGCTAGTGATGTACAATGTTTATTTCTATCGTGACGCAGCCATTATGAAGAGTGAATCTATTTACGAACTTAACAGCTTGCTGGATATGCTTCAGGAAAATGAAAATTATAAAGTAAAAATTCACGGACATACCAACGGAAATTCTCAAGGCAAAATAATTCATCTTGATCCGGAGGATAAAAATTTCTTCTCACTTAAAGCGAACCATCTCGAAACTAACGGTAGTGCTAAGAAATTATCGCTGTATAGAGCTTATAGTATACAGCATTGGCTTATAGACCAGGGTATAGCCGAAGAACGCATGGAAATTAAAGGATGGGGTGGAAAAAGAATGCTTTACGATAAGCACGATACGCAAGCAGATCAAAATGTGCGAGTCGAAATAGAGATACTCGAAGAGTGATGAGGCAAAACCTATTAAATTACTTATTTGGACTATGTGACCGTCGGTACATATTCAGTAAACGAAGAGCATATTGACTATTGTTGCTTAACTTGAACAATTAATAATAAAACCAGCATGGGCTCTACCACTTTACTTCTGTCCATTTTAATCATAGGTTATAATGCTTTTCAGCAAACTGAACTTCCCGTTGGCAACTATGTGGTTGTTGGCGCGTATTCTATAAATCAAGAGTACTATGCCAAAGCTTTTACAACCAAGCTCAATGAGCAGGGGCATAATGCCAACTACGGATTGAGCCACTCCAAGAACTTGTTTTTTGTGTATTTATCACAAAATCAGGATTTCGAGGTGGCGCTTAGGGAAATGCGTAAAGTACGTCAGACTGAGCAATTTTCCGATGCCTGGGTTTTCGTGAATAGGACAGGCCCCGCCGCAGCATCGGACAGTGCGATACCCAGCCGTACTAAGGAACAAAGACAAGAGAATTATCCAGATCAGGTTGATAGTTCGGCTGAAAACGAAGATAATAGTACGACCACAAGTCAATACGTCCTTAAAGAAAATACCGTGACTTCGGAAGAAACGACGAATAGTGAAACCTCGGAAGAAATAATATTAGTGGAAGACGCTGAACCTGTATCCATGGAAAAGGTCGAAGCGATTACCAAGTTATCGCAGATAGGATTCAAAGTCAATTTGTACAACGCTCAGACCAGTTCTGCGGTGAAAGGTTCCGTACAACTCGTAGATACTGAAAGAGCCAAGCGATTAAAGAAGTTCCAAGGTGGCGAGGAAGTTACCATTGAAAATCCAGATAATGGATCTGGCAAGCTGTCGGTTATTGTGGATAACTTCGGTTTTAGAAAGCAGCAAAAAGAAATTAACTTTTTTAACCCGTTAAAAGATACGGCAAGGGTCGATATAAGCTTCGAGGAAGGTGTGTTACAGCTAAATTTTGATCTCATTCGTTACAGTGTTGGGGATTTCGTGGTAATGTATAATGTTGCTTTTTTCAAAGATGCCGCTGTCATGCGTCCTGAATCAAAATTTGAGGTTA
>JBCCLY010000834.1:0-1789 GCA_039026655.1 Cyanobacteria bacterium P01_C01_bin.38
CAGTATTACTATGGTTTTGCTTCCTTTTTGGGCGGGAAGGCAATTAGAAGCCGCAATATTTAATAAACAATGGCTATATGTAAGTTATCTGGGTTCTGCAACAGCTATTAACATAGTTTCCTTACCTATTCTCTGGGTAATTATTGAATATCATGTACGTGTTGTAATTCAGGCTCGCGGTGAAAAGCTACCCTCATTTTCTTTGAGTAAAATCATCAAAATATTATTCACAATTCCGTTTGCTCAAATAATTTCTCTAATAATATTGATATCCTCAATGAAAATACGGCGGGTTAAATGGCGAGGAATAACTTACAGGATAAACGGACCTTGGGACATTAAGTTAGTGGAATATCGTCCATACAAGTATTTAGATAAATCAGTAAAATCTACTGTTTCGCTTTGATTTGTACCTACCTGTTTATATCAAATTAACAATCATATTATAAAAGCCCCACTTTTTAAGGGGGGTTGGGGGGATCTAGAATGTCTGAACCACTATACTTTTCATTAAAAGCCAAAATAAACCCGGTTTCTTATAGGTTAGACAACGCAATATTCATGCTTTTACGACAAGAAACCGGGTTTCTGACAATGGTGCAAGATATCAGGTATATCAAATGAATAATCGCATTATAAAAAGACTCTTAAAGAATTATTTATTAAAGGAACATCTACATAAATAATAGCAATGCAAGCAAAAAGAATGAATAACACCTCTAATTTTACTTCCAATAAAAATAGGAATAGTCAATGGATAAGATAGCGATTGTATTTTTGTGTATATTTATAAGTTTTGCGATATTTTATTTATGGCTAACATTTGCTTTCGTATCCAAAGTCAATCAATCTAAAAAAATACAGCACAAAAGAATATCAATAGATAAAATGCCTCCGGCAGCTATAATTCTTTGTTTGCGTGGTGCAGATCCATTTTTACTCAAATGTTTGGAGGCTCTATTAAACCAAAATTACCCTTACTATCAATTACAAATAGTTATTGATAGCCATCAAGATCCAGCCTGGGAACTGGTTGCTCAGATTATGAAGCGACAAGCTGCAAAACACGTTAAAGTTAGTACCTTAGTTGTTCCTCGCGTAACTTGTAGTCTTAAATGTAGTGCTTTGTTGCAAGCTATATCTGGCTTAGATAACAATATCAAAGTTGTAGCATTAGTTGATGCAGATACGATTGTACATCCTAATTGGTTGCGCGAATTAGTTACTCCTTTAGCTAATCCTAAAGTTGGAGCAACAACAGGCAACCGCTGGTATCTACCACAGGGCAGATATTGGGGAAGCGCAGTTAGATATATTTGGAATATAGCAGCAGTGCTTCAGATGTACTATTATCAAATACCTTGGGGTGGAAGTTTGGCAATAAAAACAGAAGTTTTTCGGGAAACAAGACTGTTAAACCACTGGAAACAAGCTTTTACTGAAGACGTAGTAGTACAGCGTATCTTGCGCCAACAAGGATTAAAAGTAGAGTTTGTACCTTCGATAGTTATGGTGAATCGGGAAGAGTGCGAGCTAAAAAGCTTTCAACGTTGGGTTAAACGTCAGTTGCTTTGCGCTCGACTGTATCATACTTCTTGGAATGTAATTGTAATTCATGGAGTTTTAACTTTAGTGCTTCCTATAGTCGCAATTATGTTATCTCTGGTTGCATGGTTAAACGGGGAATTGACTACTGTAGCTTATCTTGGCGGTGGTTTAGCTATTTATGTAGTTATCCAAATTCTGTGTATTGTAATTTTAGAAGATCGGGTACGTAGTATAGTTAAAC
>JBCCLY010000835.1:0-1778 GCA_039026655.1 Cyanobacteria bacterium P01_C01_bin.38
CCCCAAGACCGCAATTTCCGCTATTCCCTATTCCCTGTTCCCTTGCTCAACGAATTATTATGTCTTAACGGATATGCTACGCTAACAATATTAAAACCGGATTCTTATAGTTTGAATTAAGATTTAGCTAAATTATTAAAAAATATTCTATTTGTTTTAATTTATCAACTTACTATACCTTAATTCCAAAATAATTGATGTATGATGAATATAAAATAACACTTCGGTTAGATATATGAAAGTATTATCTAAAGTGTTGCTAATTACATTATTAGCTACAGTTGTCGGGCTATCCGGATGCGATCGAAGTCAAATTTCCGAAGTCAAGAAGTCTGCAATTCCATTACTAAAAATAAAACCATCTAGTGCCCGAAAGTCTGCAACAGTTTTGTTTCCACAAAAGGCAAATATAAAGTTAGTTGGAGGAGTATCTAAAATAGGCTGGGCAAACATTAACCTGAAAGCAAAACGGATTGAAGTTAGTTCGAGTAATGATTCTGAAACAATTGATTTTACCCAGATTCAAAAGATTAATTTTGATTTAAATCGGGCAATTTTCAGTAATGGTAATACCGCTATTGAAGCTGAAAAATCACCTGATTTATTACAGCAGACTTGGACACATATTTCTTTAGATGATTTCAAGTCAGAAGAAGACATGGGTGAAGTAATGGTAAAACTAAATAATTCTGCATTAAGCAAAAATTTTGTTGTACAAGACGGTATCTATGTAGTAGAAGAAATAGGTTTTGATGAGTCTTCACAGAAGATGGCATTAAAAGTATTGTGTTGTACTGCTAAGTACTAGAATTAATCTAAATCAAATGTAGAGACGTTGCACTGCAACGTCTCATTCTAAGATAGCATTCCTAAATCATTTGTGAGATTTTAGAAACCCGGTTTTTTGGAAAAACCGGGTTTCTGGCACCTAGCTTTCTCACGACTCATCGTGCGTATTGCTATATGTGGATTGAAATTGACTATTACCAATTACCAACTACCAAATCCCAAATCCCAATTATCAACACCTCTGCATCTTACTCAAATGCACTACAATCTCATCAATTGCACTCCTAACAGTTCTAATCGGCTGTTCGGTTTGATTCACCATAATACTGAATACTACCGGGCCATAATTGGGTGCGTTGACATATCCTGCAAGGGCTATTACACCAGTCATTGTTCCGGTTTTTGCTTGTACTAAACCTTCGGGAGCCATATCTTTAAAACGATATTTTAAAGTTCCATTTTTACCTGCAACTGGTAAAGAAGCACGGAAAACTGAAGCATATGGAGATTTCGCCATTCCCTGCAATGTCTGCACTAATGCTTGGGGACTAATTAAATCTTTGCGAGATAAACCCGAGCCATCTACTAATTTATAAGTTTCTGGGTTAACTCCGATTCTTGCTAAAGTTGCCTTCATTACTTCTAAACCGGCATCAACGGTGGTTTCGTTTCTCTCCAACGGCTTTTTAGTAGCTAATGCTTTTAATAAAGCTTCTGCATACACATTATTACTATTAATATTTGTCTCTGCAATTAATTCCGATAGCGGTGGAGATTGCACTGCTGCTAATTCCCTTCCAGTACTTTTAGGAGTTCCTCGGTACGCTCCTGCAACCGAAATTCCTTGTTTACCAAGACTTTGACGGAAATGTTGTAAGAAATTTTGTACGGGATTGAAAACAGCGATCGCGGTTATATCTGGAGAAGAATCTTCAGCAAGTTGTCCTTTTAAATATAGGGTTTGTCCTTTCAAATCGCGTTTAACTTCG
>JBCCLY010000836.1:0-1763 GCA_039026655.1 Cyanobacteria bacterium P01_C01_bin.38
CCTTGGGAAGCTAGACGTAGCGGTGAGTCTTTAAGTTTGGAAGCTAAAAACAAGGTTGAGAAAAAAGTACCTGTTACAGTGAGCAGTTAACAGTTAACAGTTAGTTATCAGTTATCAGTGTTTTGTCCCATAAATCTTGATGGGTTTGTAGTTGGCGATTTATCGCTAAGCCAGGACTAAAGTCCCAACTACGAACCCTTCAATTTTAATGAAACGCACTATTAGTTGTGAGGGGTTGACGTAGTGCGAGTATCTTGCTCGCTAGCTATCACGAGCGAGCAAGATGCTCGCACTACGAATGTATTACCCCACCCGCATTAACGTGTTCGAGTAGAGTAGTGATGCCATTAATTACAACGGTATGTAGAGACGTAAAATTTTACGTCTCCCAACAATTACGGAAAAAATGAATCTATCATATAAGGCAAAGTATTAGTAGCCGATCGCATAAGTTCTGAGGAGCTATTCATTACGTTGGAATATTGAATTTTTATGTATATTCCGCATAAATATAAATAAATATAAAGACTGCCTGTGGAGTAGTTATATTTTCCAGTTTACGTATGTTTACATTAACTTTTAAGGAATTACCGTGACAAGAACTGAATTTATTAAGTATCAATCAAACAAAGATAACTTTTTAGATTTAGACAAAATTTTATGTCACTCCAAGCTGGGTTTGATGCTGCAAAGGAAGGGCGCTATCAAGAAGCGATTCCAATCTTAGAAGAATATTGTCGTAATTGTGCCGAGCAGGGTTCCGCTGAATACTGTACGGCGCAAATGTGGTTGGTGAGGGGTTATAAAGCTACCGGAGAAACCGAAAAAGCTTTGATTCTATGCCAAAGATTGATACAAAGCGAACATCGAAAAGTAAGTGACTGGGCTGGCAAGATGTACCAGAAGCTTAATGAGTTGCCATCACCAACAACTGAAGTTACTGAAAATCCTGTTGCTAATAAAAAAGCTGTAGGTGCTGCTGGAGTTAAGTTAGCAATGGCAGGGGTTGGTGGAAATCTAGCTTTAGCCTCTGTTGTTACCATGTCTTTGATGTCTGGCATGGTGCTGGTATTAGCTTTGGGTATAGTGTTGATTGCCGATAGCCAGAATCCGATTTTAGGTTTGGGAATCGCGATCGCCATCACCATACTTTTCAACGTTGCTGCTTTTTTCCTCTCCCCATTTTTGATGGATTTAACCCAAAATTGGCTGTACAAAACTCGTTGGGTTGAATTGGCAGAAATTGAAAATTTGAGTCCGGAAACAATTAATGTTATTCGTCGGGTTTGTCAGCAGAAGAAAATCAAAACCCCACGTTTGGGAATCATTGAAGACCAAAACCCTACGGCTTTTACTTACGGCTCCTTACCTAATAGCGCTCGATTGGTAGTAAGTAGAGGGCTTTTTACTTATCTTGATGACGATGAAGTTGCGACAGTTTACGCCCACGAACTCGGACACATTGTCCATTGGGACTTTGCGGTGATGACTGTAGCTTCAACTTTAGTGCAAATCTGCTATTTGATTTACACCACAGCTAGAACAATAATGCGTAGTATGGGTAATAGTAAATTTGCAGATGCAGCGAAAACAGCTTCACTAGTTGCATACATTTTTTAC
Organism: Cyanobacteria bacterium P01_C01_bin.38; assembly: GCA_039026655.1. Taxonomy (GTDB): domain Bacteria; phylum Cyanobacteriota; class Cyanobacteriia; order Cyanobacteriales; family Nostocaceae; genus Rivularia. The sequence continues at coordinate 1,621 of JBCCLY010000836.1, forward strand.
TTTATTGGCAGTTACTTATTACTGTATCTTTCTCGCACCAGAGAATACTTTGCAGATCATTTTGCAGCAGAAGTTACAGGAAATCCCAACGGTTTATCTAGAGCTTTGGTAAAGATAGCTTACGGAATTGTTGAAGAAGGTTC
>JBCCLY010000837.1:0-1760 GCA_039026655.1 Cyanobacteria bacterium P01_C01_bin.38
CAGCACACCTTTGGAATCCAATACGCGCTCCAATGTATCGATGCGCTCGCGTGCCACGGCGAGTTCACCAACGACCGCCATCAGAATACCCATGAGCCGTTCGCTTTCTTCAAGCTCAAAGAACTGCGGACGCTTGCCCTTAGCTTTGCGACCGGCTTCGGCGATCGGGTACCCCCTCTACCCCCTCTTCCCCACGCCACTTGCTACAACGCGGGGAACCCGCGCAACGCAGTGGCTCCTCTCCCCAAAGTTGTATCTACCAACATTCCAAGCATGAATTAACTATGAGCGATCGCCCTCTAAAATTATTGTTAATTGATTCCGATCCCATTTTTAGATTGGGATTGCGTCAAACTCTGGAAGAATTCCCGGAGTTGCAAGTTGTAGCGGAAGCGGAAACTTACACTAGTGCGTTGCAAATTTTAGCAGAATTGGCGCAACAAGATCCTCATTTAGTCAATTTGGTAGTTTTGGAACCGGATAATAATCGTTCGGCAAATCGTCAGGAATTTGGTTTACAACTAATTAGACAGTTGAAAAAACAGTACCCAAATTTACCGATTTTACTTTTATGTCACATTCTTCAACCGGCAATGATTGCAGCTTTAAAAGCTGAAGGAGTAAATGGTTACTGCCCTAAAGGTACTCCCGTTTCTGAATTAATTATTGCTATGGAGCAAATTGCGGCAGGAAATTCTTATTGGGTTCACCAAACCTCAAAACTACAAGAATGGGAAGGTGAAATAATCGGGGAACCAAGGCTGCTAAAACGCAATCCCAAATCTCTAATTTATAAGTTACGCAATAATTTGCGTGTATCGGGAACTAGTTATATCCAACCTAATTTAAGTCAAGTTACTAAACAACTGCAAATTCCTGGATTAACAGTACTAAACAAAGCTATTTTAGCTGGAAGACGACGAGAATTAATTGCCGCACAATGGTTGCTTGATAATTTAATTGATGCACTACCAGAGCAACAACAAACTCCTCCCAATCCCGTTATTCCTGCTTCAGAATTACCAGTTCCTAAACTACGAAATAGCGCTCTCACCATCACAAACCCGACAACAAACCCTCTTTCTCCACCTTTACTCAGCCCGAGAGCTTTACAAGCAACATTATTTGCATCTTGTATTAACAAACTTCAATTTAGCTTACAAAACGTAACAGATATTCCTTTAGAAATAGATATTTTACGAGAAGAGAAAAAGCGAGAATTACTTTATTTACTACTACAAAAATTTGCAGATTCTTTAGATGAACTACGTGCTTCCGAAGTACAACTAAATTCATTAAATCAAGTTAGTAATATATTATTAGCAGATGTATGGGAAGCAGCAACTAAAGAATTTTTTGGTAAATTTTCGCGGATAAAAGTAGGAGACATTGAAGTAGAATTAGTAGAAATATTATTACAAGATGCAGAAATAGTCAAAACACAAATCCTGAACAAAATTGTTTTAACAACCGAATTATTATCTTATTTAATATATCAAACAGAACTATACATAGATAATACATCCTACCCAGCAGCCAGCTACGAAGCCAACGAACACGCTGCCATGATATTAGAAAATATGTTAATTAGTATTGCCAACGCCGTCATGCAGCCTTTATTAAATAGATTAGCAAACGTAGAAATCATTAAAAAAGATTATTACAATAGAGAAATAATTTCCACCAGAGAAATCGAACGTTTCAGAAACAACTTATCATGGAAATATCGTTGGCAAAATTACGTAGGAGAACCCCAAGAA
>JBCCLY010000838.1:0-1751 GCA_039026655.1 Cyanobacteria bacterium P01_C01_bin.38
TTAATTTATTCTTTAGTATTTTCTTATTTAATACTTCCTTCATTATCGCGTACTTTACAACAATTATTAATTAAATTACCTGGTTATATTTTATAAATAAATATATAAAGTATTTATTATACACCATTATGACCGCTATAAGTCAACGTATAACGTAAATTATTTATGGTTCTTGTACGACACCGCTATCAACTTAGGAGATTATAAAAACGGCATAGACTAGAAGTGTTGATGTACTATGATTCAGATGGTCTGCGGTTTTCTATCAAGCAGGCGGACAAGAATAATAATGATATAATTCACCGGATTGTGCAATAGAGACGTGCGATCGAAGTTTACTAAGCGCATAAAAAGAGGACTCCGACGGCAAGACAGTTCTTATAGAAGAGTTTTGTTGAAAGAACCCCACTACGAGGATATCACGGTCAAATCCTGATGTAATCTTGGGTCTTACGGTTAATATACGACCGTTTGAGGTCTGCGTCTCATCAATTTAACTGCGTTTAAAGGATTTTTCCCATAAAGCAGGTATCAAAGCGCCCTCCAGAAGGCTCGAAGATTTTTTGTATTGTTGGAATTGTCAAAGATATTAAATTTCAATTTGCTTTGACAAGCACCACAGATAGGACGTTCGCATTTAAGTGTAAGTAAAAAAAGTAGCAGAAAATAGAAAAAAGTCTATGAAAGTCACCCAGGAAAAACTGCCAGCCAGTCAAATCGGTTTAGAAATCGAAATTGCGCCGGAAAAAACCAAGCAAACCTATGAAAAGGTAATTCAAAATTACTCTCGCCAAGCCAACGTTTCAGGGTTTCGCAAAGGTAAGGTACCTCGGCAGATATTGTTACAGCGCTTGGGAAAAACTCGCATTAAAGCTGCCGCAATCGAAGAACTGATTCAAGATAGTATTGGTGAAGCGATAAAGCAAGAAAGTATTGAAGCTATTGGGCAGCCAGAATTGCGCTCTTCTTTTGAAGAATTAATCGAGAATTATGAACCAGGAAAACCTTTAACTTTTTCTGCTGCGGTTGATGTACCACCTCAAATTGATTTAAGCGAATATTCGGGTTTGAAGTTCAAAGCTGAGGAAGTTACATACGATAACGAACAAGTAGATAAAGTTTTGGAAGGGGAGCGTCAGCAGATGGCGACTTTGATTCCTGTAGAAGCTCGTGCGGCACAATTGGGAGATACCGCAATTCTTGACTTTAAAGGTTTTTTAGCTCCTCAAGAAGGTGCAGATCCAGAAGCTGAACTCGAAGTGATTCCCGGTGCGGAAGCTACCGATTTTCAAGTTGACTTAGAAGAAGATAAATTTATTCCTGGTTTTATTTCGGGAATCATCGGAATGAATCCTGGAGAAACCAAAGAAGTTGATGCTCAGTTTCCAGATCCTTATGCTAATGAAGAATTAGCGGGAAAAGCTGCAAAGTTTACGGTGACGCTCAAAGAATTAAAGGAAAAGGAACTTCCCGAACTAAATGATGATTTTGCTCAGGAAGTCAGCGAATTTGAAAATTTAACCGAGTTACGCAATTCCTTAGAAGAGCGGTTTAAGAAGGAAAGCGATGATAATGCTAAAGCCAAAAAGCAAGAGGCTTTGTTAAACGAATTAGTTAAGCACGCTAAATTTGATTTGCCAGAAACAATGGTACAGCAGGAAGTTGATGCAATGTTGACTCAAACTGCAATGCGTCTTTCCCAGCAAGGTATGGATATTAAGAAACTGTTTAACCAGGATACCATCCCCCAA
>JBCCLY010000839.1:0-1747 GCA_039026655.1 Cyanobacteria bacterium P01_C01_bin.38
TAGTTAGCAACAACAAAGATAAGTAAGTAGGCACAAATAAACTGAAATATAAGATTCCTCCGCAGATTTTTGTTAGCGTAGCGTGCCCGGAGGGCATAAAAGTCTCAGTACACTTTCTGTTCCCTGTTCCCTGTTCCCCGTTCCCTTTCTCAAAAAATTGTTTCAATATTCAAACCGGATTCCTACATATGACAAAACGTAAATCAGGTTAAAACCCTTACTTTTACTGCCTACTCCCTACTCCCTCGTCATAGTTACTATTTTCAACATCAACCTACTTATTGCTTGAGAATGAAGCAAGTGGGATAAGTATAGTAGAATTTTCAATTCCCACCTTGCTTCTAGCCAACACCTATCAATTAAACGACACGAGCAAATACAAAAGAAAAGATGCGCTTACATGATTTTATTCTTTAGGAATGCGTAGTTTATCTTAACATTCAAGCAGAATCAAAAATCATCAGTCACTTTCGATCTATTAAGGCAAAATCGCAAGCAATTTATCCCTCAATGTCCCGTAACATTGCATCTATTCGAGCAACTGCATCCCATTTTTTCTGGCTTTCATACAAATTCAGTGCTTTCTTTAAAGCTCCTGCTGCTTCTTTCGATTGCCCTTTCTTCATCAAAATTCTACCCCGTAACTCGTAAGCTTGAGGGTTCTTTGGATCTAACTCTACAACTTTTTCGTATGCCCACTTAGCATTCTCATATTCGCCTAAACGTAACAAGATTAGAGCTAATCCGATGTAGGCATTAACGTTTTCACGATTAATTTGTATCGACTTTCGATAAGCATTTTTAGCTGTTTTATTATCACCCATGCTACCGCTAACGTAAGCCAAAGCATATTGATAATCAGCATTATTAGGATTCAAAGACACAGCACGACGATAAGATGCTAATGCTGCCCGATAATTCCCTTGCTTAGCATACAAGTAACCGATACCAGAATAAATACTGCCGTTTTTTGGTTCTAAGCTCGAAGCTTCTTGGTAAACTTTGATTGCGCCATTAAAGTCACCAGATTTTACCAGTCTACGCCCTTCATCCAGCAGTCTTTTAACCTGCTGAGTGCTTTTCTGAGCCACTTTTACTTGAGCCTGAGCAGTAGAAGGTATTGCAGAAGCAATACTTCCTATCAAGAGAACACCGATGAGAGAATATGTTCGATTGTACACAGCTGAATACCTGAAAGTTTTCGCAACTTTACCACAACTTAAATTTATGCTTGTCCATTAAAACAAAAATATTGAATTTTGAAAACTCTACTAGCCTACTTTTTTTGAACTTTATAATTAATTTATCGTAGCTGCTATACAATAGCATTTTTTCTAAGTAATTATTCGGTTATAGGATATTTTTTTGCTATATTAAGCAGCGAACCTACCTATTAAGTAATTTCGCTGTTTAAAATTAGTTTATTAAAGAGTATGTATATCTAATGTATTATATCGTGATTTTTTTTTCAGTACTATTTAAATGTATTGCTGCCTACAATTGACCTACAAAATATTATCTTAGGCTAACGCTAATTTATTATTTATCTTTAAATAGATGAATCTTGAAATATATCTGCGTCTTTAATCAACAGCAGTATGTTTATCTTCTATTTCTCTTGCTTAAGATAACAGCTATATCGCAATCCGGTTTGATTTCTGAATCCTTATGATAGAAAAGGGAACAGGGAACAGGGAATAGGTAATAGGGAATAGGGAATAGGGAATAGGTAATAGGGAATAACAAA
>JBCCLY010000840.1:0-1729 GCA_039026655.1 Cyanobacteria bacterium P01_C01_bin.38
CTACTCCCTACTCCCTACTCCCTACTCCCTTATCATGATATGTTCTGTACCTCATTAAGATGAAATCCGCTGTATCTGTCAGCCTCGTTCCCTTCGATGTTGGTAAAGCAATTCCAATTAGTTCTAATCCAAAATCCGTCTTAAAAAGTTTTGGGGGAAGAAAATCTACACCCCAAACTTTATGTCTTCGACAAGCTCCGCTAACGCAAAATCCAAAATCCCACAAGCCATTGAATTTAAACAAGTCATCTTTACCGAAGTTATTCAAAGGTATTGCATTATTTACACCAGGGGGAGATTTAATTTACTGTATCGATCCCAGCAAAAAAGGTCGATGGCATTCACATTTATGCAGCGCTTTACAAGAGATTTTAGATTTACCCGAACCGCCTCATTTTTTAGTACCGCTATATACAGCAACAATCGATCACTGGCTAGATCCACGCACGGGAAATGTAAGAACTTTTGCGGAGGCTTATCCAGCAGTAATTCGTTATCAAGCTTTGTTGAACGCGGTTTTTAATACTGGTAATTTAGCTTGGCAAAAAACTTCTTGGAATGATGCCTTATGCGATAGCATAGTATTGTCAACTTATCGTTCGAGCTTTGAGCAGTTATGGGTAAATCACGATTTAATTGTGCGTTTAGAAGTATCTGAAGAACCGAAGATTAATTCTCAGCCGCTATTTATTTCGCGATCGATGGTGTCTCAAAATCAACCATTAATTCTTCGTTTGTTTGTTGCAGGGCATACTCTTAATACTGAAAATATACTGACTAGCCTGCATGAATTATTGGAAAAATACCTGGGAAGCCCTTATACGCTTAGAGTCATTGATGTATTAACTCATCCCGATCAAGCTGAAATCCATCAAGTGAGCGCAACTCCTACTTTAGTTAGAGTTTTACCCAAACCAATAAAAAGAATTGTTGGGGATATGGATAATACAGAAAAAATTCTACATATGTTAGGCATATTAAATAAGTCTAGTTATTCGGATTGAATTTCTACTGGTAGCTCAAATAAACCGTTTTCACCAGCTGTAAATTCTATTACTTTGAATACCGCATCATTATTCAAAGCACCATAGATATGCGGAAATGTTTCGTTTTCTGTGACAGTATCATAACGAATTTCCGGCTGCACTCGATCGGAATCGATGAAAAGAAGCAGTAAATCTGTTTGATTCTTAAAGAAATTATTTGCGACTTTTACTAGCTGTGCTGATGTAGAGCAATGAATAAAACCTTCAGTTTCTAACGAATCGGCTCTATAAGTTCCTTCTGAAGAAGCTTTTTCCCAATCTTGACGGGGAGTGATATGGTAAATAGTTTTCATTAATTAGTTGTTAGTTGTTAGTTGTTGGTTGTTAGTTGTTGGTTGCTTTCGGTAAGCCGGTTGAAACTTGCATTTTGTACAATTCTTACCACCGCCTTGGGATTAATTCTTAGGCTCATATACAAAGTAGTCTAAAAACAAATGGGTATGAATTTAGATTTAGAGACGTTACACTGTAACGTCTCTACACAGGTTTCGGTTATCCAAAAAATCAATTCATACTTATTTTCAGCAACGCCAAATTTTCTACTGTAAATTGAATTTAACACCAGGCATTAATTCTCCATCCCGCATTGTTGTATCGAAGATGATTAAGTAGTTAAACAAAGTTAATTACACATTGTCATTGCGAGTGGAACGGAGTGAAACGAAGCATTCAGCGAAGCTTAA
>JBCCLY010000841.1:0-1713 GCA_039026655.1 Cyanobacteria bacterium P01_C01_bin.38
ATATTAATGGGGTATTTAAATAATTAAGGATTACTCGCTATATCAAACAGACATAAATAGAGTTGCTTTTTATATTGTGTTTGAATAAAACTCAATACTAAGCCCTCATTGCGTTAATTACAATCTAAAAAAAAGTATAACAAATAACTAATACAAGTGAATAGAGAGAAAATACTTAGGTATAATTTAGATAGATAATGATTTATTTTAAACAAGTAGCTTGAAACAGACTGAATATCCAAGCAGTTGGTGTAAATATAGCTCTGAAGTAAAAATTATATTTTTTAATATATAGGTAATAATTATAACTATTGCATTTGGGGGTTTATGCTTCTTTACAATGAAAACGTATTAGTTTTCTTACCTTAATTAAAATCATGCAACTATAGCTTGAGATACAACTCTAAATGTGTATTCCTAAAAAGGCATTTATAAGAAAGAGTCTTAACAAAAACATTGCCTTGCTAAAGATTTAGTAATATATCCCGTCTATATGTAAGAAAGTATTAAACCAGCGCCGCGATAACGCGCTTTAAATTAATTGTCTATTTTAAATTTTTTTTATTTTGCACAACACAATCTTAGGAAAAGAAATTGAAAGGAGATGCTTAGACAAGGAAAGGGAATGTCGGTTTATGTTCCCCAAACTAGAGTTATAAGCCACACCCTGGGGGGAGATACCCTTTAACACAATGCGGCGTGTAGTAGCACCTGGTGCCGAATACTGTAGTTATTATTTTATTCGATTATCTGTAATCATCAAGTTAATTAATGTATTTCTTAAACCGATCGGGGCAATGCTCTTATTATTAGTTTGTTCGGCATAAATCATATTTTTACTACATATTAAATTTTTTTGATTGTAGAAAAATATCGCTATAGTTCGATGAAATAATCCAAGACAAAAAATACTTCTAGCCAATGCAATATAAACGACTTATCCTGGTAAAATCTTGCAGCACTAAAAGTTAAATAGAGGTTAAAATGAGACACGAAAAACTTTCTCCCGGAATATTGTTAGCTTATGAGGACTATCACAGAGGAGGAGCAAGGGCATTAACAACTCATAAACGTTCGCTTGGGATAGTTTCTCCCAGAAGTGCTTTGAAGCCAATTCGTAGTGTAGTTTTTATATACACTGATGAAGAAGCGGACTTGAGTCATTTATCCCAATACGGTATTAAGATCAATCAATTTAGAGGTAAAGTAAGAACCGCTTTTTTACCTATTGAAAGATTAGATCGTTTATCCGAAGAGCCAGCTATCGAGCGTATTAAGCCATCGCGAAAATTGCATTGGCGCATGGATGTTGCACCTCAGAAAGTAGAGTTACCGCAATTTCAGAAAAAAAACTCGCAATTAAATGGTAAAGGTGTAGTCATAGGGATTATAGACAGCGGTATCGATCCCGCACATCCAGCTTTTAAAGGACGTATTCTACGTATTTGGGATCAAACATTATCAGGTAAAGGAGTTGCAGAAGGTGGTTACGGAGCCGAATTAGAAGATAAACATTTAGCAATGTCTCTCGATACTGACGGACATGGCACTCACGTTGCGGGTATTGCTGGCGGTTCCGATGAGCAATTTTGCGGAGTTGCACCAGAAGCACAATTTATTATTGTCAAAACCGATTTACAGGATGCTCACATTGCTGATGCAGTTCGCTATATTTTCCGAGTTGCAGGTGAAATGGGGCTGCCAGCGGTAGTA
>JBCCLY010000842.1:0-1703 GCA_039026655.1 Cyanobacteria bacterium P01_C01_bin.38
AACTTGGTTGCAGAATAGTTTAGCTTGTCCTTTGCTAACGTCAACGTCTGGCTTTAGTTTAGGGAAATACAAAATACCGTTAATAATGAAGGGATAATCGGTATTCAAATGTACCCATAATAAAGGTTCTTCCTCAAAAGGATACAGGTAGCGGTAAAATTCCAAGTAATCTTCTTTGGTAAGGTTACTGGGAGATTCTCGCCACGGTGCTTTTTGTCGATTTAATTCCTCGCCATCAAGTTTGATGGGCACTGGCATAAAATCGCAGTAAGTCTTGACAAGATTCTTAACTCGTGCTTCCTCGACAAATTCTTCTTCCTCTTCCATCAGGTGAAGAGTAATTGTAGTACCGCGAGTTGTACGAGATGATTCTTCTAAAGTGAAATTCGGGGAACCATCGCAACTCCAGTGAACTGGTTGTGCGCCTTCCTTGTAAGATAAAGTATCGATTTCAACCTGCTTCGCCACCATGAAGGAAGAGTAGAAACCAAGTCCAAAATGACCGATAATAGTTTGGTCGGATGAACCTTGGTACTTTTGCACAAATTCTTCAGCACTAGAAAAAGCAACCTGGTTGATATATTTCTTAACTTCCTCTACAGTCATACCGATGCCATTATCGGTAATAGAAAGAGTTTTCTTATCCTTATCTACAGCAATTGTAATTTCCGGCTCGCCAATTTCGCCGGAGAATTCCCCAGAGCGAGCTACCATTTGCAGCTTTTGGATAGCATCAACCGCGTTTGATACCAATTCCCGTAAAAAGATTTGATGATCTGAGTAAAGAGACTTTTTGATAATCGGGAAAATATTCTCAGTATGGATACTGATAGTACCTTGTTCTAACATAATTTAATCGCAGCAAATACAAATATTCTACGGCAATAATGCGGGAGGAAAATCCACACCGCATTTTGCCTAATGATTATTTAGGCAATAAAACCCTAATACCCCACTTTACCTGACAAGGTAAGCGGGGTTATTATCAATCTGGATTTTAAATGCTTCAGCGAATAAATTGTACTCATATTGTTGGATTGTTTGCCCTATAAAAGTGATTCGGATTTCCCTACCATACATTGTGTATTGTGTAGAGACGCATGGGTGTAGAGACGCATGGGTGTAGAGACGCGATATATCGCGTCTCTACATTAGTGAAACAGTTGGGGAAAGAGAATTTTCACTGCTGCGATTATCATTAATCGTTTATTTTTCGCGATTGCAGGATTATTTTTAATCCAATTCCACCAAAAATATACGGCTGTGAAGGTTTGACGTTGTTTTGGTGGTGCTTCAATAGCTTTAAAAGTTAGGTATTGATATAAATGTGAAAGACTTTGTTTCTTTAGATATTGTAACTTTTCGGCTTTAGAATAGCTAAAACCACGCTCAATTACTTTTAAAGATGCAGCTTCTTGTCTTTTAAGATTAGTAGACATTGAAGTTGATGATATTCTATATAAAATTTGCGGCTTTTCTACACAAACAAATTCATAATTAGCTGCAAGGCGCAGCCACATATCTTTATCCTCTGCTGCGGGAAGTGATTCATCAAAACCACCAATTTCTAAAGCTTCTTTACGAATTAAAGGATTAGAACCATTTTCTAAAAAGTTTGTGACTAAAAGTTTGCTGAAAGCATCACCGTTAACTTTTATTCTTCTACCTGATTTGATAATTTTACTTGATTCGTTAATATAATC
>JBCCLY010000843.1:0-1695 GCA_039026655.1 Cyanobacteria bacterium P01_C01_bin.38
GAATATTACCAATTAGTAAAGGATTTAAATTGAGTTGGGATGACATTCTTAGAAGAGATGTAATTATGTCGATCATGTCTGGTGGAATTTTACGTTTTTCAGACATTGAAGAGAAATATAAAATTAAATTCCGCGAGTATTTTTCCCAGGAATTAGCAGCATTAAAATCGGTAGAAGTAGATGGATTAATTAAATTATCAACAAATCAAATTGACGTAACAGAAATCGGTAGATTATTAGTAAGAAATATTGCAGTAATCTTTGATTCTCGAAAAACTACCCAGCAAAATAAATTCTCCCGCGCAATTTAAAATTGTAGGGTGCTGTGACGGCTTAAATAACTTATCGAACATAATTAATAACTTACATCATGCCGTCACGCACCATTATCTCTTAAATACCCTATTCCCTATTCCCTATTCCCTATTCCCTATTCCCTGTTCCCTATTCCCTGTTCCCTACTCCCTAACAATCAACAAAAACATCATCAACAAAATTCCCATGCAAACCATAGGGAATATGATGCTTAAGATGTAACCTTGAAACTGGCCCCTTATTCAAATCCTTAGCATCTAAAATTACCACGTCGGAACGATGGTGAATTGAATCATAAACCAAACCTATTAGCCAACCATCATCCTCATCACCGTCATGATTACGCGGCACAAAATTCGGCTCGCTAGCATAACCATTAGGTGCAGCACTCCAAACTTGCTTTTCACCAGTTTGTAAATCTACTTTTTCAAATGCTTGCAATGGTGCATTACCTTGAGTAGAGTGAGTTGCACCCATGTATATATAACGACAGTCGCGTCCGACTTTCTCAGGATGTATGCTAGGAAATTCACAGCAACGACTTTCAGTTAATTCCCGACGTACAGTATTATCTTTTAGATTAAGATAAAACCGCCATAATTGCCCTGGCGTTAAAGATTCAAAATCAGTTTCTCGAAAATCGCTTTCGGGTTCAACTTCTGGTAAAGCTTCATAACAAATAGAATCAATAACTATTTCATCACCTTTTTCAAAAGCATTAGCATGATGAAACACAAATCCCGATTGCGTTTCTAAAATCTGTACCTTCTTCTTATCCCCCCCTTTCTCAAGGGGGGTTAGGGGGGATCTTCGCGGAATTATTAAAACCTTAGTAGGTTGATTTCCTTGAAACTTAATGCATTCTCCAGCACCGCGCATTCCTAAAGCAAAAGGAATCGGATTAAAAGCAACGGGATTTTGAAAAAATATGCAGTAATTAGGAGTAATCGCAAAATCGTGAATAAAAGCAAAACCCGGAACGCTATGAGCATCCTTACGAACAATATTACCTTTAGTATCTAATTCAAAAATAGTAATAGTTGTAGATAATCCCGGTTTGATTGAAAAATTCACCAAACAAGGTTCGCCATTATCTTGTTCGCAACTAGGATCGAAACGTGGATGCGCCGCAAAAGCTTCACCTTCAGATAAAACACCATTAAAATGTTCCTTACCCAAAGTTTCTAAAGTTTGCGGATCGAGTTTATGCGGATCTGCTGCTTCCCACAAAGCTAATAGCTTACCACCCCAATAAATAACATTAGTATTAGCAATATTTTTTAAATTAAAATCAAAAGCATTTGCCAACCAACCGCCGGGTTTTTGAGTTCCAAACACGCCGCGATAAAGAATCTTTCCAGCTTTTTGTTCTTCTAAATA
>JBCCLY010000844.1:0-1681 GCA_039026655.1 Cyanobacteria bacterium P01_C01_bin.38
AACTTCAAAATAGAAGGGATAAGCTGGCTCTCGCATATAGGGAAAGCATGGATGAGGAACGCTAAATATAAATCGTCCGCCGGGGCGTAAAACCCTAGCAATTTCTGTCATGCACTGCTGGGTTTGAGATGTAGTTAAGTAGTTGAAGAGAAAAACCGCAACCACCAAATCAAATTGGCGATCGCCAAACTGTGGGAGACTAGTAGCACAACCGACTTCGTAATTAATACCTAGATTGTCTTCCGTTTCCTGCAAGCGTGCTGCTGCAATCATACTTTCAGAAAGGTCGATACCGTATACACAAGCAGCATCCCGTCGGCTCAATTCTCTACTGCAATAACCTTCACCACAGCCCAAGTCGAGTATTTGCTGTTGTGCAACGGGTTCGCACATTTCTAATATAAAAGGACGTGCTGTGAAGTCGGAAAGCGAGCTAGGTTGACCTCTAATCCACTGCGCTGCCGTACTATCGTATAGATTTTTAGTTGAATTTGAATTTTTGTTATCGGTAGATGCTGACATATGTATTGTTATCTGTATTAGTAATTTGAATTTAATTTCAAATTAGTTGATGTGTGATACGAAAACTACACTATGTCTTTTTTAGCAATTATCATTTCGATAAAATATGTAGATTCTACGTATTTTTTTGTAAAAAGAATATAAACATAAACGCTACCAAAACGTATATAAACAAGTAAAAAAAATAAATAACTGTATATTTGCCGAGGCATATACAGGTGAAACATTGTTATTTTGTAATCAAAGTTAATTATACTGAACGGAATCTAACAATAAATTTTTAAATCAGGATTGCTCTACCAAGTAAAACTTTTTGATTTTCATTTATAACTTATAACTTGGAGAGAAATAGTGGCAGAATTAATAACAGAATTACCTTTACACAAACAAAGAGAATTCGTATACTCCGAACTTGGCGATCGCCTGTTTAATGAGCTTGCAGATAAAATAGCGACAAAACACCAGTATCGACTGTTATTTGAACATAAGTTAAAGCCTGAATTATTTAAGCAAATCCAATTTGGGGCAGCTAACTATATTTCCGCTTGTTTAGATAGTCCCATCATTCTTTCGGAAGCAGAAATGTTAGAAAGACTGCTCGAAGCTAGAAGCAGCTTGGCAAACTATACGGGAACTGGCTTATTATCGCCGAAACGAGAACATATATTAGCATTCAATTTGTTTCAAAAAAGCGTTGCAGATGCTTTCTACAGATTAGGAGCAAATGACTTGATTGACGCTGTAGATTTGCCTGTAAATTTACGTATGGTTTATGGAAAAACAAATCCAAGTAATTTACGTTTACCCTTTACCAGTACCAAGCGTCATAGCGATGTCTGGGCAGGTGTAGCTGCTGATGCCACTGTAGTAGTGCTACCACTGTTCGGCGATATCGAAAATATTACTATCGAAGCTGGAGAAATGCCCAGAGAAATGGAATTGCCAGCGATGCGGGTGATGTCTGACTTTAACGAAGGTAAAAACATTCCGATGGTTGTTTCTTATAAAGAAGCACAGTTACAACACGGTACAATGTACTTCAACGATGCTCGTGGATTGCACCAAACAGTTAGACGCAAATCTGAAGGAGTGAGAATTTCGGTTGACTTTCGTTTTCGCAGAAAATTCAACGAAGACTACCGAGCAATGGTACCTGCAA
>JBCCLY010000845.1:0-1651 GCA_039026655.1 Cyanobacteria bacterium P01_C01_bin.38
AGTAAAACCTAATATCTTTGCTTCTTTAAGAGAATCATTGAACTCTACAAAAACATAACCAATTCTATCTTCCCAAGCTTCCACGGGGATTTCTCCTACTTCCGCTTCAGCTAAAATCGGAATACATTCTAACTTACCGATATCCTTAACTATTAAGTCAGCAACATTCATTAATTGAATTGCAATAGGATTCCGACTGTCACCTTCCGAGTAATCAGTCTTAAACCCCATGCAGCGCAAATAATAATTAACTGCATAAACGGTTAAACTATTTAAATAAATCTGCCGACGCTTTTCTCTGTCAGAAATTTCCGATACCAACTCTTGAGCAATTGAATGAGCTTCAAAAGACAACGGAACGGAAAAGTTGAGTTTTTCAGTGGTACTTTTCATAACAAAATTATTTTGGGGGCGAGCCGTGATTTTACTTCTATATATACTTCTTTAGATAGACGATTATTTTATGCATTCTACGTTGATAAAAACTAGAAAGCGTTGACAAAGGAACATTTAACTCTTGAGAAATTTCTTTCCATTTTTTACCTTCAAACAAATAAAGTAAAATTACTTTCAAGTTAGCTTCAGGATGTCCTCTTAACTGTTGCGAAATTAAATACTTTTCCGGATCTTTATTGATAACTTCTTTGATTATTTCTGTTTGAGATAATTGGTTTGACTGACGTATCTCTTTAGTAATATCATCTAAAGACAAAACTGGTGATATATTTTCACCTCTAGGAATTCTAGTAATACCCCTTCTTCGTTCTTTATTAACAATATCAATAAATCGCCATTGAAATATTTTATTCACCCATGCTATCACCGGATATTCTGGATTATATTCTTCAATTTTGCTGCATATTTCCATCAAAGTTAACTGTAAAGCTTCATTATGATAATCTTCATAATTAGGTAATCTTAACCATTTAGTTTGCCTCCTCACTCGCCCAGAATTTACAACAGCGTTAACAAACTTATTCAAAGCTATCCGTCGCTTAACTCGAATCATCGCACTATCATCATCAGTCGAATACTGCTTAATCTCCTCGACTAATTCCTGCAACCGTTGATTAAGAGCATTATCCATCTGCACAGAATCACTGTTCATCAATGAATTTGGTAAAGTCTATTCTGGTATCTTCCTCTACCTCAAACTTTTACGCAAAAACTGTTATTTTTTTTTAGGGAGTAGGGAGTAGGGAGTAGGAGATAAGTGGGTGTGCAAAATTAATTGTGTCATTGCGAGCGACAGCCGTCTTCGGAGCGTCTCTGAAAGAGATAGCAATCCCAAAGTGTTGCGGTTGCTTCGTTTCACTCGCAATGACAAATGTACAATTAAATTTGCCCTAGTACTTATACCAAGTTACTAAGTATTGAAAAACCCGGTTTTTTGGAAAAACCGGGTTTTTTAACTCTTTCGTTAAATAATTTTAATTACTTATTGCAAAAAAGACTGAAGGATAGTAGCTAGTAGGGTGTGTTATGGCTTCAGCCTAACGCACCGAAATATTAAAAAGTTTTAAGATAAAAATCATGGTGCGTTGCGCTGTCGCGACAACACACCCTACAATTTTAAAACTCTTGTGGTACGGGCATCCTTGCCCGTTCAGATTTACTTCACCTTTGGGAATTTTGCTCTATCTTACTTCCC
>JBCCLY010000846.1:0-1628 GCA_039026655.1 Cyanobacteria bacterium P01_C01_bin.38
AGGGAGTAGGGAGTAGGGAATAGGGAGTAGGGAGTAGGGAGTAGGGAGTAGGGAGTAGGGAGTAGGGAGTAGGGAGTAGGGAGTAGAAAATAGTGGCAAGGTTTTTAACCTAATTTACATTCTGTTATATTCGAGGAGTTTCTTTTAGGGAGCATCCCGATTTTGCAAAAATACAATTTGGTAGTGCGAGCATCTTGCTCGCTATATATATCTAGCGAGCAAGATGCATTTCCTTACGGAAATACTGCGTTAACGCACTACAAAAATAAATTTCCACATTTGGGATGCTCCCTTCTTTTATGCCTAACTGTTTAGTATGTTTTATAGAGTTTTTTAAGGGTTGAATAGCATAATAGGTACTGATAATGATAATTTTAAGTAAAAAACTTTAATAAAAAATTTCAATAAAAAGTTAAGAAATAATTTGCCCTGTAAATTCAATCGCTGTTTGGGAATCGGGAATTTCTCTTGCTAATAACTCTACAAATTTATGCGGTGTTGCTTGGGGATTGTTGGCTAATATATCTTCTATAATAAAATCTGCCATTGGTCCGATATAATAGGCTAATTTTTCCTGACAATTTTCTAGGAAAGAAGGACTTAGTAAATTCAATTGTTCTGGATTATGGCTATTTTTCTGACTATCAAGTGAGTTAACTACTGTTTCTTGAGTTGTACTAGGAGATGGCGGAATTGTAGAGTTTGAATTCAACTCGGGTACAATTAATGTCGGAAGTTCTGCCGATTGAATAAGTTGTTCGAGTTGTGTAAGAACTTCTTTGGTTGTTTGGTATCGCGCTTTGGGTGTATCTGCCAACATTCTATCTAGTATTCGTGCGAAACCGTGGCTGATATTAGTATGTATTTGCCAGTTCCAATCTAATGAATATTGATCCATTAAGTGCGATGGATTTTTACCAGTAAGCAACACTACCGCCGTTACACCTAATGCATAAATATCACTTGAAGGAGAACACAAACCCAGACTGATTTGTTCTCTAGGAGAATATCCTACTTTTCCGACAAGGGACATATTGCCAGCAAATGCTATTTGACTTGCTTGAGTAGCTTCGTTGAGTCGAGCAATTTGTTTTCCTACACCAAAATCAATCAGTACGGGTAAATTCCCGCCTTCAGGTAACATGATATTATCTGGAGAAATATCTCTATGAATGACTTGATGTTGATGGACGTATTCTAAAACAGGTAATAACTTTTTTAGCCAAAATACCACTTCGTTTTCTGAAAAAGTTTGTCCTCGTTCTCGACGTTCTTGTAATAGCATCGAATAGGTTTTACCATTAACATATTCTTGTACTAAGAACAGCCGACCTTCTCCTTCAAAACAAGCTAAAAAACATGGTATTTGGGGATGTTCTAACTGATGAAGAATTTTTGCTTCTCTTTTGAATAAATCGCGACATTTTTCGATTCCATCGCTACCAGTACCAAAAGGAGCAAATTCTTTAAGCACGCAGGCTTCGTTGAAGCGACGCGTATCATGAGCTAAGTAAGTTCGTCCCAGCCCCCCTTGTCCGAGCATCCTTTGGATAATGTAACGGTTATCTATTAGGGTTCCAGAAGCTATTTCTGGCTTTGTGAAAGGGGGCACGGACATTTATTTTTGA
>JBCCLY010000847.1:0-1626 GCA_039026655.1 Cyanobacteria bacterium P01_C01_bin.38
ATGAATTATAGGAAGATTAATTAACGATTAAGCTGCAACAATAGTTGTAACAGACTCTAGCTTTTAGCTTAAAATACCAGTCTTCGCAGCCAAAACTCTATTGAAAAAAAAGGAACCATCATGACACCAGAAACTAAAGAAAAAATTGATAATTTGGTACAGCAGAATAAAATCATGGTTTTCATGAAGGGAAGTAAGTTAATGCCAATGTGCGGCTTTTCTAACAATGTTGTTCAAATAATCAATACTTTGGCAGTTCCTTACGAGACTTATGACATTCTCGAAGATCCAGAAGTACGTCAGGGAATCAAAGAATATTCTGATTGGCCAACAATTCCTCAAGTTTACATAAATGGTGAATTCGTTGGTGGTTCGGATATTTTGATCGAACTTTACCAAAAAGGTGAATTACAACAAATGGTTGAAGTGGCAATGGCTTCTTAGGCTATATAGCGATTTTCATTTCAATCGAATACCTCCCCTTCAAAATGAATGTGGTGGAGACGTTATGTATAACGTCTCTACACCCATCATTTTTTATGGAACAGACTATTTTCTTACAAAAATTCCCTCACCGATTTCTTAGATAACTAATAAAATCGGTAAGGGATAATTTACTTGAATTGTGACAAAACATTTACAATAAAGTAAATTGCACCACTGGTACAGTTGATATTCTCAGAGAATATGCTACAATCATCTGCGTCATGCAGGATTCACGATTAAGTTACAGGGAAGAGTTTATTAGTAGTAGTCTGGCTCTGCCTGTGGTTGAGTAACTGCGAAATTAGATACATCGAATAGAAAACGAGTAGCTTCTTCTTCTAAACGATGAATTAAGTAAGGTTCTATGCCGTTGCTTTGTCTTAGCGCGGCTAAGTAACCGTCTAAATAAATCCGCATATCATCTGTACGATAACCCCGATTCCACATCTCGACGAAGGCATCAGTTAACGTTTGATAGTAGCGGATGGTTCGTGTGTCTTGGAGCATAAGATAAGAGAAAAGTGTCAGAAGGGTTGGAATGAGAATTGTAAATGATTCAAGCCAGGATGTGAAGTCTAACTTCTAATTAGGCGTGAATTACAAGTGAATAAAATTTGCGTGAAAAAAAATTAGTTATTGTCACAGCCTCTACACATATCCTATTCCTTAAAAGGTTAAATGTGATGAGTAAATAAGCGATTGTTATATTTTTCCTACATGGTTAATTTTGAGATACAAATGAATGCTAATCGTAACAAAAAGGAAAATATCTACTTTACTATCATCAGAAAAGCCTTGCCGAGCTTAGCATAGAACTAGGTTTTGCCTTTAGCAATTTCAATGCAATTAATACAATAAAGTGAACAAAACTACCAACAAATATCTTGACTTTAGTATACCAAATATTGATAAATGTTACCAACCAACAAAGCAAATCGGATAACCGTCCTCATATTGCGTCGAACTAAAAAAATAATAAATGTCAAGCAAATGCCAATTGGAGTAACAACGGTTACAAAACCGATGCTATAGGCTTTGTTACCTTGAAAGTCATACTCGAATGGGGGGTTTGCCACCGTGGGTTCGGTTTGTATAGAAATTATTGAGGGGAATCCCCATTTAAGATCGCTCTTGGGTTGG
>JBCCLY010000848.1:0-1620 GCA_039026655.1 Cyanobacteria bacterium P01_C01_bin.38
AAACCCAAAGGTAATGACTGTAACTCTAAAAACGGTTGATGCAGCTTAATTCCAGATTCAGCCGTAATTAAACGCCGCCAACTCTCTTCCAAGCTATTACCCAAAGCAGAAATTAAACCAATACCAGTAACTACAACACGATTCAATTTTTTATTGGGCATAGGGCATTAAGGTTAAAGGTTAAAGGTTAAAGGTAGAGAGTTATAAGTTAGGAGTTAGGAGTTAGGAGTTAGTAGTTGGAATATTTTTGTACTTACTTCTCATTACCAATTACCAACTACCAACTACCAACTACCCTTCGGGTTCACCAGTTGTTCATGGGGGAGACCCCCAAGACCACACTGGTTCACCAACTACCAATTACCCATCCCCAATCCCCCATGCCCCATGCCCAATTCCCATTAACTACTTAACGTTTTTCAAATTATCTGCGCCTTCAGTGACTTTGGCGTTTTCGATTTTGTCGCCTTGTTGAATTTTATTTACGACATCCATTCCGTCAGTTACTTTACCGAATACTGCGTAGTTACCGTCTAGGAAGGCTAAGTCTGCTAAAGCAAAGTAAAACTGCGAAGAAGCAGAGTTTGGAGATTGCGATCGCGCCATTGCGATAGCACCTGCTTTGTGTTGCAATACTGGTGTCTTTTTAATTGTCTGCCCGTAAACTGGTTCATCTTCACCTTGCGGTTTAATTTCCAAGGGGATAGTGCGCTCTTTACCATTCACAGCATATCCACCAGTTCCATTACCTTTAGGATCTCCTCCCTGAGCTACAAATGGCTGTGGATCTTTAACGACTCTATGGAAAGTTAAACCGTCATATACGCCTTTTTGCACCAATTCTACAAAGTTACCAGCGCTGATAGGAGCATTTTCTCCATCTAATTCTATAGTGATAGGAGAACCTTTAACGGTCATCACTACAGTAGCTTTGCCTTCAAGTCTTGGTAAATCGTTCATTCCAGGAACAGCCTCGTTTTTTACTTCAGATGCAAGAGTTGTTTGTACGGTTGTATCGCTGTTTGCTTCAGCTATCGTATCTGAAGAAGTCGTAGTCGAAGCTACTTCCCCACCAGAACATCCATTCAAAGCCAAAGCACCGACAACCAATAGCGTAACCAAAAAATATCTAGGAGCTTTCAACAGCATTTCCACTACAAAACTCAACCCAGTTATCTTAGCCTCTATAGTGATTTAGGCAACAGTAATCAGGTTAGGAGTTAGGAGTTAGGAGTTAGGAGTTAGGAGTTACTAATGCCCAATGCCCAATGCCCAATTCACAATCCTTCAAGGGGTACTTCTAAAAACTTGGCCAACTGAGCGCCTTTGGTTTCTAGTTCTTTTAGTGACAAAGGTTGCCCTACTCTTGTTAAGGGAATGTCTCTACGACCTTTGGTACGTAAATAAAGAGCGCGGCGGGGGTTAATTCCTTCTTTGATTTCTACTCGCACTGACTGCACGTCTTCGGTACGACAATCGATTTCAATTCGCCGGTTTTTTCCCGGAAATCCCCAGCGAAAGATTTTTATCTGACCTGTTTCTCTATTAAATTCGTTGTATCCGCCTCCTAAATCCCATAAGATTGCTAGCCACAGGTATAAGGCTAAAAGCAATCCTGCT
>JBCCLY010000849.1:0-1617 GCA_039026655.1 Cyanobacteria bacterium P01_C01_bin.38
AAATAATTTCCTCTTTCTATTAATTGCTCGTAATGTCTGGCTCTTTCTTCAGATATTCCTAAACCTGCATAGTTTTCTAAGGTGGGTTTTACATCTATGGAGTTAATACTTGCAAACGGAGGGGGATTTTTTTCTACTACATACATTTGTGTCATGGGAAAGTTAGTATCTCTCATGTCACTAATTGCGTCTTTAAGTTTATGACGCATTCTGTATACACCAACTATATATTTATATTTCCCTAAAAGTTTACCTTTTGTCTGGTTGGCTGGAGAGGTGGGAATATCGTAAATACCCCATTCTTGGATGCCGTTACGACTCAAAATATCTTGAGCTTGGCTAATTTCTGCTTCCGTACCTTTAACAGCTACTAAATAACTTCCTTTTGAAACAAGCTCGTTGTAAACATGCGCTCGCTCTTCGGGAATCCCCCAACCAACCATTGCACCGACTAATCCACCGCTTGCAGCACCGATTGCTCCTCCGGCTAAAGTTGTGGCGATCGCCGTTGCTTCTGCACCGGCTAGCATAATGGGACCTACTCCGGGTATTGCTAACATCCCCAAACCGACTAATAAGCCGGAAACTCCCCCTAAAGCACCACCTGTTACTGCTCCAGTTGCAGCTCCTTCATCAGCTTTATTGCCAACTCGATCGTTAACTTCAACACCTGCAATGTCTTTGCTTTCTTGAGGTTTTCGGGCAATGACAGAAACTTTATCCATTGCAAAGTTGGAATCTTTTAAATCTTGTAATGCTTTTTGGGCATCTTTACGAGTAGCAAAAACACCAACTGCTCTTTTATATTCAGATGTCATATTATTCTTTTTGATTTTAATTTGACTTAAATTTTACTAAGTAAGTCGGCACAAATAAAACGAACCATGTAACAAAATGTAAATCAACTTCAAACCCTTACCCCTACTCCCTACTTCCTACTCCCTACTCCCTTATCATAGTTACAATTTTCAACGCCAACCTACTTAGTCGATCGGAATCTTATCGAAATTATATTTTAAGAGCCAATTCGCTATATCTATTCTGCCTTACGAATTATTTTTATTTATCTATTAGTTATATTTTAGATTTAAATATAATTATTCCGATAGATAGAAAATTCTATCTCAAGAAAGACCGATCGACTATTCACTTGTTTATGTAGATGGTTGTCTTATATTGCTTGACTGTCTATATTAAAAGTGAACAGTTAAAGAAAAATTAATTATAGAAGTCTATATTCCTAAGATTTTATAATTGATAAATCATAGAATAAAATTCTAAATTGACAAATGGCTTTTCAAAATATTCTCGTTGCTTTAGAACATTCACCCAAAGATGAATCAGTGTTTTCTGAAGCATTAAGTTTAGCTCAATACATAGGAGCGCGACTAACTTTGATTCATTGTCTATCCGACCTAACAGAAATGGTAATGATGTCTCAAACGGCTATGGATAGCGGCATGGGTTTATCTGGAATCCCCGGATCGACTAGTATGTCTCCAGCAATGGCTAATATAGACTTGATCGAAGATGCCAATATCGCTAAGCATCAACAAGTTGAAAAACATTTAGCACTGTACGAGAAACAAGCTTTGTCACAAGGTGTTCGAGTTGAAT
>JBCCLY010000850.1:0-1614 GCA_039026655.1 Cyanobacteria bacterium P01_C01_bin.38
AATTCCCCACCGAACACTTTTATTTAGATGGTGGTAGTCAAGGAGTAATCAAGCGTTCGACACTTCCAAAACTACAGCAAGCACAAGATTGGCTGCGAGCTACTGAATTTAACCAGGAGATATGGGAACAAGCCAAACTTGATTTATTGTCAGCAGAAAACGAAATCCAACGACTGATAGAGCAAGACCGTTTTAACTCAAGCCAGCAAGTTGCGTCGGCTGAACAGCTATTACAACTAGATGCCCAAATTCAATCTCTCAATAACGAAATTGCTGCTATTCATGAGGAGTTAGAAGAAGTAAGCGAGCAGCAAGAGAGCTTGGGAGATTATGTAGATTTTCCTTCTTATGCCTACCAGCAAATAAAAGAAGGATTACAAAAGGCAGAACGGGAATTACCTCATGTATCCGACTCAATCGCCAAACGCGCTTTTGACTGGATTAATTTTACTACCGATAAACTAGTTTTTAAACGTCTGGCGAATCGCGTAAACGCTGCTGTTTTAAATACTTTGGCTACAGCGCATCCTTTTCAGCTACCCCTCTCGCGAGAAGGATTAGCTGCATCCCAGACGGAGGTAAGCCAAAAACTGGATTCCTCCCAACAATGGCAGAATCTTAATCCAAAAGTAACCGAAATTCAAACACAACTGACAGCGTTAAACCAGCAACTGGAGTCAAAACAAGCTCATCAGCAACAACTGCAAACGCAACTTGATAGCTACCCAAAAGAAGACTTTTATAGCCGCTTTTACCGCGACTACCATTCACAACAAATACAACTATTTCAACGTGCCTTCTCGTTCCTTCAGCAAGAAACACTCCGACGTAAAGATAAAGTCATGCAGTCGGTAGAAACCTACGGAAGCGCCTTAACGGGAGACGGGGATGCATTGCTCAAACTAGAAACGGAATCCTATTCTATCTATCGTGACTTAAGCTTAATTTTTCCCGTTGTTAGCTCCAGTCTGCAATCGGTACGCAATATGCTACCAACCCTTCATTCCAATAGTATTGCGCTAGCATTAGCAGATGAAGCTGGAACAACTTTAATACACCAACTATTTCCCTTACTGGTTCGTTCCAAACAAGCAGTCGTAGCAGGAGACCCAAAACAAATTGAGCCAATTATAAATCTGTGCGACGACACCATCAAACAGTACCTCAAAACCGCTTTTCTGGAGCGAGGGATGACCAATGAAGATTATTATCGTTATGCCCCCACAGCCAAATACACCGCTACCGCTTATCATCGTGCTGCTGGCGCTAATGGCACGGAAGGAGACTTAGGCACGGGAATTGTCTTAAGGAATCACTACCGTTGTGCTGCGCCTATTATCCAATTTTGCAGTCCCAACTATCCCGGTGGCTTGCAAATCCTTTCAAATTACGATAGTTCTACACAACCTCCACATCTACTGGCTTACCACGTTGAAGGAAGCCACGTAAATCATACCAACCCAGAAGAAATTGATGCTATAGAAGCCTTTCTTACCTCCTATATCGCTGACGACGAGGATAATTCAAAAACAATTGGGGTAATATCGCCGTTTTTGCAACAAGCCAATGCACTTAAATATCGACTAAGTAGGCGTTGTCAAAACATGAATTGGA
>JBCCLY010000851.1:0-1608 GCA_039026655.1 Cyanobacteria bacterium P01_C01_bin.38
AGGAGTTATTTACACCGAAGGTTTATATTTATTTCTCAGTGCTGCGGCGATGCAGGCTTTTGACAAAAGTCGATATGGTTTGACAGCCTTATTCGGCGCATTGGCAACTGCAACCCGCCCTACAGGTTTAGCATTGATTCCAGCTTTGATAATTGCATCTTGGAAGCAACGCAAACCACCTATTGCCTATATTGCTGGTTTAGCTTCGGCAGCAGGAGTACTTTTATATAGTCTATATTGTGCGATTACATTTAACGAACCATTAGCCTTTGTCGAAGCGCAGAAAGGATGGCGTGAATCTTTGGGGTTTGATTGGCAAAACTGGTGGAAAATGTTGATGCAAATAAGCATCGGTACCGAAAATTGGAAACACGGAGGAATCAAAGATCCCGTAGTGCCCTTATTATTTGCCTTAATTGTTATCCTTGGTTACTTATTGTGGCGTTTTCGTAAAAATATAGGTACAAAATTTGGTGAAGCAAAAGTAGACTATGGTTTCGCGGCTTTAATTTTAATTTGGTGGCTAGTAGCTGGCGACCCTTTACTTAATACTGTATCAGTTATAGGTAGCGCTTACTTAATATGGAAACTACGCAACGAATTGAGTCCCGTAACGTCAACATATGGTTTGTGTGGTTTAGCATTAGTTTTAGCTTCCGGAGGAACTTGGTCCCTAAGTCGAATAGTTTACGGTATTGTGTCCATTAGCATCGCCTTCGGTGTATTCCTATCACGTTATCCGCGCTGGGGATATTTAACTATGGGTTTCTTCGCCATTTTACTCACAACTTTTTCCATCAGATTTGCCCAAGAATTGTGGGTAGGTTAGGAGTTGGGAGTTAGGAGTTAGGAGTTAGGAGTTATGAGTTAGGAGTTATGAGTTAGGAGTTATAGGATTTTGGATTTTGGATTCAAGAAATTAGTTAGTAATAAGATAAAAAGTCTCCCCTCTCCCCCATCTCCCCCCTCTTCCCCCTCTTCCCCCTCTACCCCCTCTCAATCCCCAATGCCCAGTACCCAATTTTCAAAACTCTGGTGAAAACAAAAATTATTAATCTAAGCGCTGTTGCGGCGATATTGCTGTTTGTTTGCAGCAGTTTGCGACACTTGTTGTTTCAGTCGGGGGCTTTTGATTTAGGAATTTACGATCAAGTTGTTTATTTAATGAGTGAAGGAAAACCGCCTATTTCCTCGATTTTGGGTTTTCATCATATGGGTAATCATGCAGCTTGGGCAGTTTATCCTCTGGCTTTACTCTACAAAATTTACCCTAGTGCTTACTGGCTGTTAGCGGTGCAGGCTGTTTCTTTAGCTAGTGGTGCTATTCCTACTTATTACCTTGCCAAACAAGCTGGGCTGAAAGAAGATAAAGCTGTCACAATGTCAGCGGTTTATTTACTTTATCCGCTGATTTTTAACGTGAATCTATTTGAATTTCATCCGGAAGTTATGGCTATTCCGGTATTATTGGGAGTAGTTTTAGCAGCGCGTTTGCAAAAATTTGCTTGGTTTTGTGCGGGAACTATTTTTATTTTGGGTTGCAAAGCGGTGCTATCTTTAACTGTCGCCGCGATGGGCTTTTGGCTATTAATATTTGAAAAGCGGCGA
>JBCCLY010000852.1:0-1606 GCA_039026655.1 Cyanobacteria bacterium P01_C01_bin.38
AGTTGTATTTGTAGCATTATTATATAGAGTTTAGGTGCGTTAGACTAGCGTCATAACGCACCCTACAAATAGCTTAAGAAAACCCAGAGAAATATAAATTGGAAAAGACATACACAGTGAGCTCTTACCAATTACCAACTACCAACTACCAACTACCAACTCCTAACTCCTAACTCCTAACTCCTAACTTTTTACTTTCCCATATTCCGTTTCATTTCATCCAATTCGGCTTCGGTTTCCCAACGAAGGAATTTTTCTTCTAAATCGTCGTATTTATTAGAGCTAGGATAGCTGCTGCTCGCACTCCACCAACCAGTATCAGTATCCATACGTTGTTGTGCTTGTTGTGCTTGAGCTTTTGTACGTGCTGCTTGTGCTTGTGTGGCTTTGGTTTGTACTTCCTGCCGTCGCTGTTGAATTTGTTTATATAAGTCTTTGGCTTGGGTAATGCGTTCTTTTACACCTTGCATTTGTCCCCAAAGCTGGTTTCCTTGTCGCAATAGTGCCGCTTCTCTTTCTTGAGCTTTTGCCGCTAAGTCTTGTCTACCAGCATTTTTCGCTTTTTGTACGCGCATATGCCATCTTTGGATTTCTTGCGCTGTAGACAATACTTCATCTTGCTTGCGCTTTTCCTGTAGCTGCAAATCTGCAATTAACTTTAAAGTGTCTTCTTCCTGTTCCCGTAACTGCTCCGATAGCGCATCCAATTCCAAATGCGGATTATTCCGCAGGAATTCTTCCAAACGACTTTCCAGAAAATTGCTCAAATCATCAAATAAGCCCACTTTGCTTTAACTCCAAACAATCGCATAATTAAAATCATTGTAATGGGTAATTGGTAATAGGTAGTGGGTAGTGGGTAGTGGGTAGTAGGTAAGAGATTTGAGGGAATAGGGAACAGGGAATAGGGAACAGAAAATTATCTTTTTACTATCTATATAAATTCTACTAATTTTTTACAGCATTGAGAATTTAAATAGCGAATTGAACCTTGATAAAGTGCGTCTTCATTTTCGAGATGATAAGCAAAAGTTTCAACTAAATAGGGATGAGGAATGCAATCAACATCTAAAAATATTAAAAAATCACCTTTAGCAATTGCAGAAGCTTTTGTACGTGCTTCGGCTAACGGTAATTGATGAGGAGAATTGATAATAGAAGAATTGATTTGAAAAGGAGTCGATGGTAATTCAGGTAGAGAATCATTCATGCATATAACTACAAGTTCCGCAGGATGCATCTTTGATTAAATTAAACCTCGAACTAAATTTTGTAAATGCGAACTTCTGCGAGAATAAAGAGTGCAAACTGATATTTTATGATTTGCCATTGCACGAAATTGTGAAATATAAAAAGTTCGTTCGTAGTTGCGCTTCAGCGCCAATTATTAAGAGCGCTAAAGCGCAACTACAAACAATTGTATAAAATTAAATTAACTTTAATTTTACCGATTATTTCTTAACTGAGGAGCTTCAACTGTAGATGTAACATTATCTATTTTGTTTTTATCTTTCACTGGATCTGGCAATCTAAAGAAGTAATCACATACAGCAGCAAGTACGCTACTAGTTTGATTCTCATAACCGCATCCAATAACTATTTTTCC
>JBCCLY010000853.1:0-1603 GCA_039026655.1 Cyanobacteria bacterium P01_C01_bin.38
CCTGTTTTATGAACTAAATTAAAGTTTTCTGTACCTTCTGCTCTAAGAGCTTCCGCTGCATTATCTAAAATTAATCTTGCCCGTTGATTATTTATTTTGGCTCTTTCATGTTCTAAATTTACTAAATCATTCAGCAAATTTTCGGAAGCTCCAAGTCCGATACTGCCGCTTAAGTTGCCGGTATTCGCAACTTGCTGGCTGCGAATATCCGTGACAGATAAAACTTTTATATGGGAATTAAATTGAGTCGCAAACCAAGTCCCATATTTATAAATATTTTCAGCAAAAGATGAGCCATCGGTACAAAGCAAAATGTTTTTCACGGTAATTCCAGCCCCTGTAAGTAAAAGTATTGTTTGTCAGCATGGGAAGTAGGGAACAGGAAGTAGCAAGTAGTGCGTTTCATTTATTCCGATCGGTTGTAGAGACGTTATATATAACGTCTCCCTAGATTTGGGAGAAAACGAACCCGCACTAGTTAGGCACGAGCATCGGATCTTTGATAGTTTGTCAATTTATCCATTAAGGTAGCACTAGCTTCATTAAGTCCAATTAATTCTACTTCTGCACCATTCCGGCGAAATTTAAGTATCGCTTTATCAAGTACCTCTACTGCCCCTTGATCCCACAAATGAGCATGAGTTAAGTCAATGGTGACTTTCTCTACAAGCTCTGTAAAATCAAAATACTCTAAAAACTCATCTCTTGATAAAAAGAAAATTTGTCCGGCAACTTTATAAGTGCAATGAGTTCCATCTTGACTGAGTATTTTATCTACAAATACCAACTGAGCAATCTTACGAGAGAAGAATACAGTACTCATGACAATTCCCACAACCACACCAAGAGCAAAGTTATTTGTAAAAATAATTACTAACATTGTAGTCAACATCACTGCGGTATCGGTGCGGGGAATGCGACGAATATTTTTAAATGAAGACCAGCGGAATGTCCCAATTGACACCATAATCATTACAGCAACTAAGGCTGCCATTGGCATCTGTTGTACCCAAGTTTGCAATCCCAAAATTGCAATTAACAAGAAAACTCCAGCGGCAAGAGTTGATAATCTTCCCCTTCCTCCAGACTGCACGTTGATTACCGATTGTCCAATCATTCCACATCCAGCCATGCCTCCAAAGAAGCCGGTTATCATATTTGCAATGCCTTGTCCTTTTGCTTCTTGATTTTTATCGCTGGGAGTATCGGTAAATTCATCCACCAGGGAAGCGGTTAAAAACGAAGCTAATAAACCAACTATGGCTAAAGTAATCGAATAAGGTAAAATAATGTTTAATGTTTCTAAATTAAAAGGAACTTGGGGCACAGCAAAACTAGGCAGAGCAGCAGGTAACTCTCCTTTATCCCCCACCGTGGGAACGTTAAGATTTAAACTAATTGCCGCAACTGTCATCACCACCAAAGCCACCAACGGAGAAGGAACTACTTTGGTAAACCGAGGCAAAATGTAAATAATTGCTAATGAAAGCGCGGTCAAAACATATACAGTTAATATATTCACCGTTGACGGAAGCCCGATTAATTCTGGTAGCTGAGCTTTGAAAATCAATACAGCCAAAGCATTAATATAGCCAACCATCAC
>JBCCLY010000854.1:0-1578 GCA_039026655.1 Cyanobacteria bacterium P01_C01_bin.38
CGAATTCCAATTACACCAAATTTCAAAGCCGCACTTAATCTTGATGTACCATCAATTGCAGGAAAATTTCTTTGCTCTTGATATTCATTAATATTGCTATAACAAAACTCTTCCAATCTATCTTGTGCTGCCTCTTCCCCAGGTTCAATAATTAATTCTCCATCCCAATTAAATCCTAAGTCTTTCGCTGTTGGTAATTCAACTGCTCCCGCTTCGGTTGCAGTTTCTTGCTCTTTTACCGTCAATCCCTCGAATTTACCAGCAATTTCCACTGGAGAATCTTTCGATTTACTAATCCAGTTTTTCCAAAAAGGTGTATAAACAGTATAAGGATTATCGGAACCAGTGCGTATTTCTTCCGGTGTCTTTAATATTTGATCCCAATTCTTATCTAAATATTCAATACCTTGTTCTTGAAGCGCACCGATAACGCCTGCATCCCGCTGCTGAGAATATGGTTCCACATCCCAATTCCAAAATACAGCTTTAGCTTGCAAAGCAGTAGCTAATTTAGGAATTGCTTTTCCGGGATTATCCCAAAGTATCAATAATTGGCTACCCATTTGGCTGTATCTTTCTTGCAGTTTCTGCAAACAGCCAATCATATAAGTTACCCTAGCAGGTGCAACATCATCCCCTTTAAGAATATTCGGATCGAGACAAAAAACACCCACTACCTTTCGAGTTTTTTCTAATGCTGCCGCTATTCCAGTATTATCAGAAATCCGTAAATCACGACGATGCCAAAACAAAATTAAATCCGACATATATCTAAATCAAATAGTTCTATTGTACTAAATCATTAACAATCAATTACAATAGCATTTTTTGGAATTTGGGAATAGGAATGAGAGTTAGGAGTTAGGAGTTAGGAGTTAGGAGTTAGGAGTTGGTAATTGGGGATTGGGGATTGGGGATTGGGCATGGGGGATTGGTAATTGATTGAGATTAAAAAAATAAAATAAGGGTGCAATGTTCAACAGCACCCTAATGATAAATATAAATTTATTTACCTATTACCTATTACCTATTACCCATTACCCACTACCCATTACCAATTTGCGGCTGTTTTTGAGCCATGTTTTGAGGGACAAATTCTCCTTTCAAGCCGTATTTGACTAAGCCCATATACTCATAGAACATCATCATTGCTTTTCTAGTTTGAGTTAAATGGGGAACCTTGCTCTGATGCGGAATCACTTCAAATCCGACATTGCGGAATGTTAAGAGCGATCGCAACATATGAGGAGGATCTGTAACTAATATAATGCGGTTAATTCCCTGTGGTTTTAATAAGGAAGCAGTAAATAAAGCATTTTCTTTGGTAGTTTGAGAACAGTGTTCTTCGTTAAGTGCTTGTGAAGGAATACCAATACGTTCAAGTTTATTAACTATTTCTGTTCCATCACCAGAGCCGCTGGCGAAAATTAAAGGCGCTCTTTGCGATTGCCAAAGATTTGCAGCAACCTTAACTCTGGAATCTCTAAAAGCTTCTCCGCGACCTAAAACTACAATGGCATCTGCCGTTTGTCCTCTATCTGGAGGTACAAATGCAACTAAACCTTTGTTTGCAACAGC
>JBCCLY010000855.1:0-1578 GCA_039026655.1 Cyanobacteria bacterium P01_C01_bin.38
AAGAGCCTTACATTTTCAGGTAGAATTGCAGCATTTTGCACAACTTGGAAATTGTGTTAGCTGTCATACATGTTAAAGAATACAACTTTATAAAAGCTACGAGTTAAAAACTAATATTTTACTATTATCTCCTTGTCTTTCCATCCCCTAATTTCCCCACCCCGAAAGACGGGAAACCAAACTTATTCTGGTCGGGCTTTACGGCGCTGCATTGGGGACAAAATGATACTATTAGACTAGATAAATATAAGTTCTTTGTAAAACCAATTGTTTAGTAAGCTGCGACGCTGGTATTTTTACTATTTTTGAGTTAATTCTCTTGGAATACGTATTTGTAAGCTAAGAAATTGCTCTAATCTTTAGGTTTGAGTACTTATAATCATTTCCAACGTCGATAAATTTATTCTTCTGCCAGATTCAGTTAAATTAAAATGCCATGCTAAAAACCTTGTTGGGCGACCCCAACGCTCGTAAGCTAAAAAAATTCCAACCGTCCATTACTGAAGTTAATCTCTTAGAAGAAGAAATTAAAGCTCTTTCTGATGAGCAGCTTAAAGCTAAAACACCTGAGTTTAAGCAACGTTTGAAAAACGGCGAGACTCTTGATGATATTTTACCCGAAGCTTTTGCTGTAACTAGAGAAGCCGGAAGAAGAGTTTTGGGCATGCGTCACTTTGACGTGCAGTTGTTGGGTGGAATGATTCTGCACAAGGGACAAATTGCAGAAATGAAAACCGGGGAAGGTAAAACCCTGGTTGCTACATTACCTAGTTATTTAAATGCTTTAACTGGTAAAGGCGTACACGTAATTACCGTTAATGATTACTTAGCCCGTCGTGATGCTGAGTGGATGGGTCAAGTACACCGTTTCTTGGGATTAACTGTAGGACTGATTCAGTCGAGCATGACTCCTGTGGAACGGAAGAAAAATTATGAATGTGATATTACTTACGTTACCAACAGTGAAATAGGTTTTGACTATTTACGCGATAACATGGCAACATCAATGGCTGATGTTGTACAGCGTCCGTTTAATTATTGCGTAATTGACGAAGTTGATTCGATTTTAATTGACGAAGCACGGACTCCTTTAATTATTTCTGGTCAGGTGGAAAGACCTACCGAGAAATACGTCAGAGCTGCTCAAATTGCTAGAGCGTTGTTGAAAGAAGAAGATTATGAAGTAGATGAAAAAGCTCGTAACGTTCTTTTGACTGACGAAGGTTTCCAGAAAGCAGAAGAGCTTTTAGAAGTAACTGATTTATTTAACCCTGAAGACCCTTGGGCACATTTTGTATTTAACGCGATTAAAGCCAAGGAATTATTTTTACCAGACGTTAACTACATTCTTCGGAATGGGGAAGTAGTAATTGTAGATGAATCTACCGGTCGGGTATTACCGGGAAGACGTTGGAGCGACGGGTTACACCAAGCCATCGAAGCTAAAGAAAACGTAGATATTCAGCCAGAAACTCAAACCTTAGCTTCGATTACCTATCAAAACTTATTTTTGCTGTATCCCAAATTGGGTGGAATGACAGGAACAGCAAAAACAGAAGAAGTAGAATTTGAAAAAAT
>JBCCLY010000856.1:0-1578 GCA_039026655.1 Cyanobacteria bacterium P01_C01_bin.38
GTTGGGAGTTATCCCTTCATTTTTCTTCCCAATTCCCTAATCCCTAATCCCTGATTCCCAACTCCCTATGCCCTATGCCCTATGCCCTATTCCCAATTACCAATTACCAACTACCAATTACCAATTTTTTATTCATTAATAATTATGCCTAACATACAGGAAATTGCAGCATCTGCTAAGGAAAGTGCCAATAAGCTTGGTATTAAAAAGTTTGATATTTACGGTTCGTCAGTAGATTCAACTAGCGTTCAAGTTGACCAAGGTGAGCCGAAACAAGTTAAAGCAACCAATCTTTCTGGTGTCACCGTCAGAGTTTGGAATCAAGATAATACGATGGGTGTGACTAGTACTACAGATGTAGATCCCAAAGGTTTAGAGTTGGCTTTGAAAACTGCATTTGAAGCAAGTACCTTTGGCGTTAAAGAAAATGTACCCGATTTTAGTCCAGAAGCGAAGGCTGCTATAAATAACGGTACATCTGAAGAAAAAGCTCCTCAAGCTCCGGTAACTACTTTGATAGATAGTTTATTAGCAGCAGAAAAAGAAGTACTTGCTGCTCACGAGGCTATTAAAGGAGTACCTTATAATTCTTTATCGCAAAGAGAAGTTGATCGATTTTATCTTAATAGCGATGGTGCAATGAGAGCCGAATCGCATTCTTTAGCATCAGTTTTTCTTTATAGCAAAACTGAGGAAGAAGGCAGAAAACCTCGTAGTGCTGGTGCTTTTAGAATTAGTTACGGCATGAACGATTTAGATATTGATGGCTGTATCAAAGAAACTGCCGAAAAAACTATCAGTCATTTGAATTATCAAAAAATTCCGACTGGTAAGTATATGGTTGTGTTTTCACCAGATGCTTTTTTAAGCTTGCTCGGCGCTTTTTCTAATTTATTTAACGCTCAAAGTATTCTTGATAAGCAAAGTTTGTCTACTCCCGATGATATCGGTAAGGAAATTGCATCTCCTTTGCTTTCTTTATACGATGATGCACTGCACTCAGCAAATATTGGTCCAGAAACATTTGATGGGGAAGGTACTCCTACTCGTAAGATATCGCTAATTGACAACGGGGTTTTGAAGAATTTTCTTCATAGTGCGGGTACTGCGAAGCGGATGAATGCTCAACCTACGGGTAATGCTAATATCGGTGCTAAAGTTACCATCAGCCCAAATTTTTATCACGTTTTTGCAAGTAAAGCACCAGAAAGACAGTTTAGTTTAGAAACTGTTGAAAATGTTGTTTTAGTTGATGATGTGCAAGCACTTCACGCGGGAGTTAGAGCTTTACAAGGTTCATTCTCTTTACCTTTTGACGGTTGGTTGATAAATAAAGGAGAAAAAACCAGTATTGACTCAGCAACCATAGCTGGAGATTTTCGCGAGCTTCTTAAATCAATTGTTTTTGTTGAGAAGGAAGGAGAATTGACTCCAGGAGGAGTTTGTCCCCGGATTTGGGTTGAAGGTTTATCGATTACCGGAGAATAAAATTTTAAGAGTTTGTAGTTGGCGCTTTAGAGCTCTGTGGGCGCTAAAGCGCCAACTACAAACTCACTTTTATTAATATAGATTTGAAGA
>JBCCLY010000857.1:0-1577 GCA_039026655.1 Cyanobacteria bacterium P01_C01_bin.38
GTTGGTGGTTAGTTGCTAGTGGTTAGTTGTTAGTTGTTAGTTGTTGGTGGTTAGTTGCTAGTTGTTAAATCATTCTTGAGATTTTTTTGAATCTTTCTAAAGGTATAGTTTATAGGATTAAGTTTTTTGATGACGCTATTTTTTTAACATTGTTCCTATATTTTTATGTCGTATTTTTTAGTTTTTTTGCTATTAAGAAACCCGGTTTTTTTGAAAAACCGGGTTTGTTTAAAGATGAAAGATGGGAATTTTATAATTGATCTGTAATTGGACGGGCAGGGATGCCCATCCCACAAGAGTTTAAATTGTAGGGTGTGTTACGGCTTTACAATATTACTGCTCATCAGTATTTATGAATTGCCGTAACGCACCATCAAGTAGTTGATGAGCAAGAGATGCCCATCAAGATATTAATTAACTAATTCTTGGCTTTTTTGGAGCGTTTGCGGCGGAGCATTACGCCGAATCCGGCAGCTACTCCGGTTCCGAGGATAGTTAAAGGTTCGGGTACGGGTTCGATTTGAGCGTTGCTAATTTGTAAAGCGGATGTACTACCAAAATCACCTATGTCAACAACTCCTATTCCAACTTGATAGTTACCAGCGTTGGCAAAGGTATAGTTGAAAGTTGTTGTTCCCGTTTCTGAATTAAACAACGAGGAAGTATTATTCGCATTATTTACATTAGCGAGTTTGGTAACAACTCCGTTAGCTGTGAAAAAGGCGTAATCATCGAATGTATCGTTAGTGAGAAAATTCCAGTCGAATATTAGGCGATCGCCTTTTCTTACGTTCAAGTTGTTGGTGATTGCAGAACCTTCAAAAGCTGCACCAGAGAAGGAGTTAGGAGGATTATCTAAAGCTCCAGCACTTAAACCAACGGCAGTTTCTATTGCACCACCAGCCGCAACTGGGTTGTTACCGGAATAGTTAAAAGTACCTACTGGCTGCGGAAAATCATCT
The DNA here is from genome assembly GCA_039026655.1 of Cyanobacteria bacterium P01_C01_bin.38. Taxonomy (GTDB): domain Bacteria; phylum Cyanobacteriota; class Cyanobacteriia; order Cyanobacteriales; family Nostocaceae; genus Rivularia. The sequence goes on from JBCCLY010000857.1 coordinate 963, forward strand.
TGTGCAGTTGAAGAAGCAGTAGAAATATTAGCTTGACTCCCGATAGCATCAACATCACCAACTCTTGTCCAGCTACCAAAATTGACGCTGACAGCTTGTGCGGGATTAGCGAATACAAGGCTAGTTGAAGCAAATAAACCGAAAATACCTGCTAAGCGGCTTGAAAAACGTTTGAAGTTAGACATGATTCCTCTATTGATAAAAGACTAGGATTGAGAGCAGTGATAAGAGGAAAGATCCCCCCAACCCCCCTTATCGAAGGGGGGCTTTAGTTGACGTTGATTCAGTTAAAAAACAAAGCTGTTTTGTGTGTTAGCGGATAGATTTTCTTCGGTAACGCCTTGGAGAAGAACCAAAGGACGAGAAATGAAGTCGCTACCCATGCCATCTCGGTCGATTTGCACGAAAGCATCACCATTGCTCGAACCAAAGCTAACGTAACCGTCGCCAATGGCATCGGAACCTTGATAACCGAAGCTATCAAGCAACTGAGTCAGAACTATTTTGTCGCTACCTAATTCAAAATAGGTAATGATATCTCCTGCATCGCGGATATCGGTGTAAACAAACTGGTCGGCACCACCGTTTCCGGTAAGCATATCGCGCCCTTGGAAA
>JBCCLY010000858.1:0-1574 GCA_039026655.1 Cyanobacteria bacterium P01_C01_bin.38
AATCAAGAGTGCAGGCTCCGTAAACAAATAAGGATCCTGCGCGAAATAGAGAAGTCGGCTTTGAATAGACAATCGGATAAGCTAACTTGTTTGGCAATCTAATAAGTAATAAATAGTGCTTACTTCTGCTCGGACTAAAAGCTGATAGTAGACATAAAAACAATTAAAGATGGCAACAAACCCAAAACACGATGAGAAGGTAGCAAAACTAACTTTTGCCTCTGTCTATCCTCATTACATATCTAAAGTGGAGAGAAAGGGTAGATCGAAGGAAGAGCTACACCAGGTTATTCAGTGGCTTACTGGCTTCGATTATAACGATCTAGAAAAATTGATTGAAGAAAAAGCTACACTGAAAACGTTCTTTGATAGGGCCAAGCTAAATCCTAATGCCGAACACATTAAAGGCGTAATATGCGGCTACCGGGTTGAGGATATTAAAACCCCATTGACCAGGCAAGCCAGATATTTGGATAAACTCATTGACGAACTGGCCAAGGGTAAAAAAATGGAAAAGATCTTACGCGAAGCCTAGTCTACACATCCAGTTGTTTTGGCCATGGAATTTCGAAAAATAAACACATTCGTGAAATGAGACACAACTGATACGCTGATCACATCGACCTAAATGAAACGCTATTTCGGTGGTGGTTCCGCGCTTCTGGCGGTTGACTTTCTAGTTAATGTATCTTGTGCAATTGTAGGTTTTTAGGCATCCTTGGTTACTACTCGAAAAGAGGCACTCGCCAAGTCACTATTTGACCACTGATTGAATTAAATATATCCAAATATGGCCTTGGAAAAAGAATTGATTTTTACCCTGAATAACGAGTTAAAAATGGCATCCATCGGATTCGGCGTTCTTTTTGCCGAGAACGACGGTGAAGTGGAAAGCGCTATATCCTGCGCGTTTACCTCGGGATATAGAAAAATAGATACGGCTCTACCTACCAAAAGAAACTAGTGTATTGATTCAACTAGGTTATACATCTACAAGGTAGCCTGTTCAAGTCAGTTAAAGGTGTTTAGTCCAACGAGGTATTGCCGTTATTCCCAAATCCGTAACGAAGAAAAGGAGTATTTAGAATTTTAAGATCTTTGATTTTGAGCGCAGCCCGCAAGAAATGACCATAATCGAAGGACGCAAGCAGCATGGACATTTAGGAGAAGATTTATCGCCTATTGAATAATAAAAACAACCGAAGTCATTGACAAGTCGTATTTCTAAGTAAAAAACAGTAATGAAACAGCTCATTCTTACTACCCTTTACATGCTCTTCCTTTTTACTTTTTCCGTTACCGGGCAGACTCACCAAGACTCGCTGGACATTAAACAAGTAGCTTTGGATTATATAGAATCTCAGCACAACGTAAAACCAGAGCAATTCGAGCGTGCTGCGCATCCCAGAATGGTAAAAAGAACATTCTGGACCTAATGCCATTAAGATAAGGGGTTTAGACAGTTTTATAGCTCATAGCGTGCTTGATATTGGGTTTTATATTTCTATTAACGGATTGGTTTTTCCTGGACCATTCTGTTTTTTGACTAATCCGTTGTAAAAACCTTTCTATGC
>JBCCLY010000859.1:0-1573 GCA_039026655.1 Cyanobacteria bacterium P01_C01_bin.38
GATATCCTTGTTATAAATCAAGAAAATTTCTGCCCAATCCATCTGAAATATTAATTTTTCCTTAGAGGATGTTTGAAAAGTACCTGGCGAATATAATTCGCTACTACATAGGCAAAGTCCCTTCGGGTTCGCTAGTTTGGGGGACGGAAACCGACACCCCCAACTAGTCTCACCACCTACGTGGACTACTTAATTTTAAACCCGTGCAGACGGGTTTTGTTTGTGTAGATGCGGTTTGAACCGCCGGATTAAGTATTATATTAGACTTTTAAAACATCCTCTTATTGATACAGGAATAAACAATAAGTCATTAGTTCTAGATGAATAAAAAAGAACTAATGATTTATTGTGTAAAATCATATATATTTTGTAATCCAGGGTGCAGGAGTTGAACCTGCCTAACACGAATTATGAGTTCGTTGCCTCAACCGCTCGGCCAACCCTGGCTGATTAGTAATTATATCGCAAGTTGACCTTTTTGTGTTAACTGCTTAATTAATTACCAGATTTTATGTTACATCATTTGACAACAAAATAGTGCAAACTAATAAATATTCAAGTTCTATGCGAATATCTAGTCACTATAAACTTCCCCCAATTTCTTTATCTTTACGCCAAACAGTTATATTCCCACTGCGATGAAACTAAATTCCACTGTACTTCTGACGTTAATTTTGCTAACCCTTATGTTAGGGGCTGGTTCCGTAAGTGCCTTTTGGGGATTTACTTTAGGAAGTGCGGCTCTTAAAGGTGTCACAACACCAGATGCACGCCCTACTACCAAATTTGCTCGAAAAGGGACAAGTGGCGGACAAGACAAAGAAGGAGTAACCTTTGTCAAAGAATCAGAAATCCTTAAAATTGTTAAAGCACGAATAGAAGGTAAAACTAAGGCAGCCAAATCTAAAAAGACAAATGACTTAGAAGAAGGCAAAAAAAACACTAAACGCAAACGAGAACAGAAGCCAACTGAAGCTGAAGAGAAGCCTCAAGCAGGATTCCCCGTTCAAGCCGAAAGCGAAGGTGTGACTCTTGCAGTGCAGTCAGCTCGCTATTCGGGGGGTGCGTTATTGCTGAAAGTGAAAATGGATAACAAAAGTGATGAATCAGTACGCTTCCTTTATAGTTTCTTAGATGTTACGGATGATAAAGGGAGAACTTTAAGTGCTTCTACTGAAGGTTTACCGTCGGAATTAGCTTCCAATGGCTCAACACATTTCGGAACCGTCAGTATTCCCGCAGCTTTACTTGATGATGTCAAACGTATTTCCTTAGCCCTTACAGATTATCCGGCACAGAAATTACGCTTGGAAGTCTCAAATATTCCTGTAGAAAAGTAGACAAGGGGAATATTGAATGTGAGATTCTGAAATATTGGTTAATTGTTTTAATTCAATATGAATTGCTTTAATCTTAAATTTCAGTATCTCCCGAAAAGCGCGATAGCGGCATCTGTTTTACATGAGAAAAGGCGGTGGATGGTCTTCATAATTTAAATTGGACAGAAGTAGGGCTGAGATTGTTATCAGTTCTACTTCTTATTGCCATTAATGCCTTTTTTGTCACCGCAGAA
>JBCCLY010000860.1:0-1563 GCA_039026655.1 Cyanobacteria bacterium P01_C01_bin.38
AACTACCAACTACCAACTACCAATTACCAATTACCCATTTTCTATTCCCTTAATCTCGGAATCAATTGAGCTAAATTACAGGGACGATTGCGGGAATCAAGTTGTTCTTTAATAATTTCCCATCCCGTTTTACAAGCACCGGAAGAACCTGGTAAACAAAAAATATAGGTACCGTTTGCGACACCAGCCAAACAGCGAGATTGAATTGTAGAAGTTTTAATTTCTTGATAGGAAATCATTCTAAATATCTCGCCAAATCCCTCAATTTCTTTATCTAATAGCGGTTTAATTGCTTCTGGTGTACCGTCGCGCCCAGTAACTCCGGTACCGCCAGTTGTTAAAATTACTTGAACAAATTCATCAGCAATCCAACGAGATACAACCGCACGAATTTTATAAATATCATCGGGAACGATTGTTTTTTCTGCTAAATTATGTCCCGCCGTAGTTAAACTATCTACTAATATTTTCCCCGATTTATCATCAGCTTCCGTGCGGGTGTCGGAAACAGTCATCACGGCGATTTTTAAGGCAATTAAAGATTCTTTACTGTCCATATTTAAAATACTCCATAATTTTATTTTATAAGATTAGTCGATTGAAAATTTTATATATTAAATTGCTTTACTGTTCCCCCCAACCCTATTCCCTGTTCCCTACTCCCTACTCCCTACTCCCTACTCCCTTCTACAATCATCTAAATTTTATATTGTTTCTCGACAACTGAGAAAGTTTTGTAATTCCCATAAGTTTCATATCTCTTTCTATTTCATTTTTCATATTAGCAATAGCTTTTTCAACTCCGGGTTGCCCTCCGGCAGCCAAAGCATATAAATACCATCTTCCACCGGAGCAGGCTTTTGCACCAACTGATAGCGCTTTGAGAACATGAGTGCCTCTTCTGATGCCACCGTCGCAGATTACATCAATTTTGTCTCCGACAGCATCTACAATTTCTGCTAACTGCTCGAAAGGAGATATACAACCGTCTAATTGTCTGCCGCCATGATTTGATACCATGATTGCATCGGCTCCGATATCAACTGCTCTTTTGGCATCTTCGACGCTCATCACGCCTTTAAGACAAAACTTTTTACCCCATTTATTTCTAATCTCTTCTGCATCTTGCCAATCCATTGATTGATCTAACATGGTGCTTAAATAATCACCAATCGATACTGCTACATTGCTTCCTTTATTAATGTGCTGTTCTAATTGTGGTAAACTAAATGGTTCTCGTAATAAATAATTTAACGACCAATTAGGATGTAGAGCAAAACTAATTAAACTTTTGGGTGTCAGTTTTGGGGGTGTAGTAAATCCCGTTTGCAAGTCTCTCTCTCGGTTTCCGCCAGTAATTGTATCTACAGTTAAGGCGATCGCCTCAAAGTTTGCTTCGTGACACATTTCTATCATCGCATCATTTAGACTTTTATCTTTATGACAGTAAAATTGAAACATTTTTGGTGTTGAAATTGTTTTACCAATCTCTTGCAAACTAACCGTACCCAAACTTGAAATACCAAATAAAGTTCCATGTTTTTCTGCTGCTTTAGCAACCGC
>JBCCLY010000861.1:0-1557 GCA_039026655.1 Cyanobacteria bacterium P01_C01_bin.38
AACAAAGGTTTTACCGGCTAATTTTTGATTTACTTGAGATGATGCTGCTGTTTGCGTTTCTACAAGTTGCAATCCTGCATTTTTCAACCTTTCAATTAACTCTTGATTAGCTTCAATACGAAACCATTTATAAACACTTTCCGCAATTTCAACACCTATGCCATAAATTGCTTCAATATCTGTAATTTTTGCTGCTGCCAATTTTTCTACGCTATTAAACTTCTCAGTAACTGTTTGAGCAATCGTACTTCCTACATGACGAATTCCTAAACCATATAGTACCCGTGCCCAAGGTTTACTTTTCGATTTTTCAATGGCTTCTATCAGCTTATCTGCCGATTTTTGCCCCATTCGATCTAAATTCGCTAAAGTGTCTGCATTCAATTCGTATAAGTCGGCAACAGAATTAACTAAATTCTTATCTACTAATTGATGCACTACTTTTTCACCCATGCCGCGAATATCCAAAGCGTTGCGGCTTACCCAATGCTCAATCGATCCTTTTAATATTGCCGGACAATTGATATTAACGCATCTTGTCACCGCTTCACCTTTTTCTCTAACCACGGGTTGCCCGCAAACTGGACAATTTGTTGGCATTTCAAAAGGTACGGTGTTTTCTGGGCGTAATTCCTCGATTACTCGCAACACTTCCGGAATGATTTCCCCGGCTTTACGCACGATGACGGTATCGCCGACGCGGATGTCTAACTGAGCGATGCGATCGCCGTTATGTAGTGTAGCTCTCGATACCGTAGTTCCGGCAAGATGAACGGGCTGCATTTCCGCTAAGGGAGTCAGCGCCCCGGTTCTACCAATATTAACTGAAATATTCTCAACGCGGGTTGGTGCTTCTTCTGCTGCGTATTTTAATGCAACTGCCCACCGTGGATATTTATTCGTAAACCCCAATTCTTGCTGTAGCAGTAGTGAATTAAGCTTTACGACAACACCATCGGTCATATATGCTAAATTTAATCTTTCGGTATCCCAATGCTGATAATATTCGGCAACTTCATCCAAAGAATGACAAAGTTGCTTATTTGGGTTTACCTTAAAGCCCATTTTTTGCAATAACTCTAAAGCTTCCCATTGATTGTTAGCAATACTCGCATCATCAACACCGGGAATTTGCAAGGTATAAGCAAAGAAATCCAACCGCCTTTTATCAACTTTGCGGGAATCTAGCTGTCTTAAAGTACCAGCAGTAGCATTGCGGGGGTTAGCAAATTGACTTTCACCAGATGAGACTCTTTCCTGATTAATCTTTTCAAATACATCCAAAGGTAAAAACGCTTCACCACGCACTTCTATATTTTGCAAAGAATCCTTATTTTCTATTTCAATCTCATCCAAATTTAATCTTAAAGGAATCGAACGAATTGTTCGCACATTTTGCGTAATATCTTCCCCAGAAACGCCATCACCGCGAGTTACACCTCTAACTAAAACGCCATTTTCATAAGTCAGCGCTAAAGCATTACCATCGATTTTCAACTCGCAGACATAATCTACATCTTGTTGAGGAGGTGCATTTCTACGCCATCTTTCATCCCA
>JBCCLY010000862.1:0-1555 GCA_039026655.1 Cyanobacteria bacterium P01_C01_bin.38
TTACGGCGGTTTTAATGTTTCCTTAACTCCAACTTTTTCAGTTAGCAGCTTGATATGGATGGAAATGGGTGGAGTTTACGTAGTAGCTAATATACGCGGTGGTGGCGAATATGGCGAAGAATGGCATCAAGCCGGAATCAAAGATAAAAAACAAAACGTTTTTGATGACTTTATTGCAGCGGCTGAATGGTTGATAGACAACAAATATACGAAGAGTGAAAAGTTGGCGATCGCCGGTGGTAGCAATGGCGGATTATTGGTAGGTGCGTGCATGACACAACGTCCAGATTTATTCGGTGCGGCGCTACCGGCAGTAGGTGTATTAGATATGTTGCGCTTCCATAAATTTACCATCGGTTGGGCATGGGTTCCCGAGTTTGGTTCCTCGGAAAACCCCGAAGAATTCAAAACGCTTTATGCTTATTCACCACTGCATAACTTAAAACCAGGTACGGCTTATCCAGCAACTTTGATAACAACAGCAGATCATGACGATAGAGTAGTACCCGCCCACAGTTTCAAATTTGCCGCAGCACTGCAAGCAGCACACGACGGTGAAGCACCAGTATTAATAAGAATTGAAACAAAAGCTGGACATGGAGCCGGGAAACCCACCGCCAAGATTATTGAAGAAGTAGCGGATAAATGGGCATTTTTGGTTAAGACATTGGGGATTGAAAATATTCGTTTGTAGTTGCGCTTAAGCGCCTCCGGGCATCCAGGTGCGTTATGGATATTTTCCCTAACGTACCGCAAAGCATTACTCCTTTCCCGCTAGAAGATTACCAGCGTAGGTTGGGTTTCACTTCATTCAATTCAACACTTCAGCGCCTCCGGGCATCCAGGTGCGTTATGGACATTTTTCCTAACGTACCCTCAGAATTATAAGTAAGGAACAGGGAAAAGATTTTACTTACATAATTGGTGATGTTGAGTATGTAAATTGGGCAACGGATATATTGTCTGGAAAACAACTACATTAAAAAATTTGGGATATGATAACGGATGGTTGGTAGGTTGGGTTAGGTAGTTTAGAAATCGTGATTTAAACGATTAAAGTGGTTAGTGTGCCGTAACTCAAGATTTATTATCTGTATATAGGAATATCTTAAATTGAGTAAATACAAACAATTCACACATACATTCCGGTTGGTTTACGACACGATTCACATGAATATTTTACCCACACATTTTGTTTGTCGTGTCTAACCTACGAACTAACCCACCCCTACGACTAGCAAGTTCTTTTGCTATTCCTTCTTCATCTAATAAAGGTTTACCAGAAGCAACTATTTTAGTACGAATTTTCCGTAAACGTTCTCCCTTCATAAGCTTTATTAATAGAATTTTTATCGTAAAGAAATTCAACAAAATCTAAAACTTCCTCTTGCTTTTCTTTTGGTAAAGAACGCCACTTTGCTAATAAATCTTGTTCTGGACTCATAATAAATTTTTGATAACAAGTCGTTTATCATTCTATAACTTCTGCACAGAATAATGAATGGTTGAGTGTTTTATTTGCTATAAATTATTACAACAATCTTCAAGTTAGAAA
>JBCCLY010000863.1:0-1527 GCA_039026655.1 Cyanobacteria bacterium P01_C01_bin.38
AAAAACTAAGTATTTATGCCAATTATGTATGTTCACCAAAGGTGTCAAGGAACATAATTGATTTTTTGGATAATCAAAAACCCGGTTTTTCCAAAAAACCGGGTTTCCAATTAAAACAGATATTCTTCTGTTCCCTATTCCCCATTCCCTATTCCCCACTCCCTACTCCCTACTCCCTACTCCTTACTCCCCATTCCCTCAAATCCTACCAGCCAAATTAACCAATTGCTTGAAATTAAGCAGATGAATCATATCTTGAGCGGTATTAATATTAACCCAAGCTTTTTCGTGGAGCTTTTCCATGATTTGAGTAGTTTCTTCTATACCAATGTCGGTAACGTCGGCTAAATCTTGAAAGGGAATATTGTAAATATCTTTTCCTTTTTCAGCTTTTTCACCATAACTCTCACCCAAAGTTACCAAAGTATGAGATAACTTGACTGCTGGCGGTGCGGCTCGCATTTGCAGACGTAAATTAACGTAGCGCATCCGTCTTACCATTAGTTGCAGCATTCGGTGATGTAGCTGGGGATCTTTAAATAATATTTGAATAAAGCTTTCCCTTGATACGCTAATCAACTCTACCCGAGAAAGAGCAATTACATCGGTAGAGCGGGGAGATTCATCTAAAATCGCCATTTCCCCGAAGAAATCACCTTTACCTAAAATCGCTAGAGCGCGAGTATCTTCGCTGTTAGTACGCCGAATTTTTACCCAACCCGATAAAATAAAGTAAACCGCATTACCCCAAGAATCTTCCATCAAAACGGCTCTTCCTGCGGGATATTCGTGCATTGTTGCAACGTTGAGTAGCCATTCCAAAGTTTGGGGATTGGCTGTACTCATTAAGGGGAAAATTTCACTAAAAACCTCTGTCTGCATGAAATATCTGCTATATAAAGATTAAAAATTGCAACCGTAATAGTTCGGCAAATTACGGTTGTAAAATCTTGATTTATCTAACCGCAACTCAAGCGAGCTAACGTTTAACGCCTCTATTACAACACAATGATTTACGAATACTCATCAGCGGTTTTACTGAGTCTTTATCTACAGATTAGGAATGTCTGTAAGTATTTTTAATTGTCGATCTAAATTTTCCATAAGCCCATTCAAGGATTCAAAAGCCTCTAATTGCCTAGGGCTTAAGTCTCTTTTGTTTGCAGCCAGCCTTTGCTGTAATTCGCGTACTTTGTAGCTTAACTGTTGAGAAACTCCTAAAGCATCACGACTAATATGAGTTAGCTGTTGTTGCTGGTAAAACTTTAATGCAGCACCACGCAATACTTGTAAAGTTGCTTCTTCACCGTGCATTCCCGGCATGACTCGCAATCGTAATAACAAGCGCTGTTTTTGATACAAGCATTCTGTTTCTACTTGCTTTGCTTGTGCCAATGTGATTAAAGGTAAAGAATTTAACCGCTTTAATTCATTAAGTACGCCTTGAAATGCCGATAATGGTAATTCTTCAACTACTGACTGTACTATCCCGTTTAAACTCCAGAGTATTCTTGCTTGATAAGGCTG
>JBCCLY010000864.1:0-1521 GCA_039026655.1 Cyanobacteria bacterium P01_C01_bin.38
AAACGGTTTTACCTATGAATATCTGCTTCCTTCTCAGATACCTCAAAGTATTAATATCTAGTTTATGAAGAACTACGTGTATCCGCTATCACACTCCTATCGCTAATCACAAAAAATATAAACAGTTATAACTGTTTATATTTTTGCAACAGTATAAACAGTTAATTCTAACTTGAGGCAATGCTTAAATTTAAGAAAAAAAATAAGAGGTTGCAGTATTGCTGGTGGAGGTGACGCTTGCCCCTGCGTAATTTGGGGAAGTGATGCTGTAAACCGTTCCTGCTCGACAGAAGTTGAAATAGCCACCCTTTGCAGGTGTACGCTAATGCTAAAGAAGGTGACAATTAAACCGTGTTATTACGTATTGGCTCCGCTGCACTCAGATAATTGTTTTGTTTTCCCCCGTGTAGGTGATAGAGCAACAAGCTCTATTTCTCCATTTTTATTGCGACTAAAACCAGTTGCTTCTACGATTGATTTTTGTTGGTTATCGTAGTTAGCATTATTATTTTGAAATGAAGTTAAGAATGATATTTTTTCTTCAGGAATTAAATCAAATAGCTGAGTTAAGACTTGACTTCCATTAAACAAGTTACTGGGGTTTTGTGGTAATCCACCCCTTCCCAATACAATAAATCTCTGTCCTTCAGAAGCCCTACATCCAGCTTTTAGTTTAGTCGTATTTTCAAAATTAGATGGTAATTGAATTAAATTATTAACAGGATTAAAATCAAGCTGTTGTAATACGACTTGTCCGCTTAAACCAAACTGAGAACTTGCATTAATATCGCTTTCATTAGTCAATTGCTCGCTCCATTGTAAACCAAAAAGACCTTGAGTTTTTATATTGATATTGCCACCGTTCCCTTTTACCGCACTGGCTACGATATCGCTGTTTTCAAAACCTGCGATAATGGGAGAATCAATCGTAATATTACCACCATTACCCGTTCCTGATGACCTAGCATTTATAATGCTGCTTTTTTGTAATATTAAGTCAGATTTTATATTTAAGAAAATATTTCCACCTTCTCCAGATACCGTATCAGCTAATACTATACCGTTGTTATCAAGTCGTAAGGAATCTGTACTTACAATTAAATTTCCCGCATCTTTCACTCCTTCATTATTTACAGCAACTATTCCCCCGTTGCTTATCTGAAATTTAGGAGTGTTTATAGTTATATCCCCAGCATTTCCACTGGGTTTATCGGGAACTCCAAAACCTTGGCGCAAAACTACAGGTAAAACTGGAACTGATGCACCAATAGCACTTGCTATCGGACTGTTTATGCTAGTACCCTTAACTTCTATAGATTCTGAAGCATTAATTGTAACTTTGCCACCATTACCACTATTAAGAGATGAAGTATTAACAGTTGCGCTATCTTCTACAATTAGTTTAGATGTATTTAAATTTAAAGAACCACCGTTACCTTCTCGAAATACAGTTGAACCTATGTTCGCAGGAGATAAAGTTTGTGGATCTACATCTACAAGTTTTATTGTACCCGAAACGTT
>JBCCLY010000865.1:0-1509 GCA_039026655.1 Cyanobacteria bacterium P01_C01_bin.38
GTTAGAAATTTTACTAACTACTTTTATTCTATCTTAGTTTGCTTGTTATTAATGATTAGTGACATACTCACACACTTAAAAAAGTTGTAAGTGTGGGCTTCTCGGCGACTCCTGGTATCCCATCGAACATTAACCGAGCTTTATTAACGATACGGGGATGCCCCTCCGCACCGGCTTTTTACTGATTTTTTTTATTTGTAGGCTGCATTTCTGCATTTAATTGGACTACACCTACATTTACATCATGCCATGATATGCTTTGTTATTGATAAAAGCGCCGCTGCCCTTAATAACTCGTTAATTAAAAATTAACATTGTTCTTGAGGACGCGGCGCTTTTATCCGGGATTCATCAGCGAAAATGCGGTGTAGCTATGCTTCCCGCATTATTCGCGTCCCCACACTTCTTTTCAAGTAAGTGTGGGGCTTCTGCCGCTTTAGCTAAAATCACAAAAATTTATATTGATAGTTGCTTTTTAAGTCTCGCTTTTTTATCTCGGCAATATTAAATATTGTGGTTCTTTAGTACATAGTATGCTAAATGTATGAATCAAAACTATAGAACGCTTACGATGAAAAGAAAATAAGCTTTATTAGTCGATTTTAAGAATAAATACTATTTTTTTATTTTCTGTTCCCTACTCCCTGTTCCCTACTCCCTATTCCCTGTTCCCTTCTTTTATAATTTTTTTTAGCATAATAGCTACTGATGAGCCAAAATTGTTTAATCTGCGTGTATTTCAAGATACGCAAGTATAAATATTGGCTACTTAATCAAAACTTTATAAATAAGTGATTAATTTAAAGTAAATTTGATTATTTTGTAGCGACAAAAGATATATGTTATACGTAAATATAGAAAATATTGATTAAAAATTATGTGATAACAAACAAGACAAGATTGAAATAGTCGCATTTTATCTAAATTGGCTATATTAAAGCTTAATTAATAATTTGCGTTGGCTTTTTAATATCAAAAACTATATGTCTTGTTATTAACTTATTAAAAGGGGTGATGATTTTATATTAGAGGATGTTTTGAAAGTAGAATCTAATACTGAAACTGGCGGTTAAAACCGCGTCTACACAAACAAAACCCTTCTACAAGGGTTTTAAAACTATTAGTCCACGGAGGTGGACTTTGCCTGTGTAGTAGAGCCATTGCGTTGCGCGGGTTCCCCGCGTTGTAGCAAATGGCGTGCGGTTTTAACCGCCGGACACTTTTAAAACATCCTCTTAAAACATACTTTTAGTAGCTTCCCAGGCACTATTTCGTGCAAAAACTTCAATTATTCTCTTTGCTCTATCTGAATTCAACCCAATTATGAGATTTTTCATAGAGACAATAATATATTTATATATTTGAATGATTAACTTTATAGCTATTAAGTAGAGATAATTTTAAACAAAATAAGTATACAGCACTTTGCAAGTAGATGAGTTACAGTCATTCCTGCGGAAAAAACAGATGGTAGTGCGAGCATCTTGCTCGCTAGCATCGAGCGAGCAA
>JBCCLY010000866.1:0-1502 GCA_039026655.1 Cyanobacteria bacterium P01_C01_bin.38
AGTACGGGGATTTTACGCCGTATCTCTAGAGAAATTTTTAATGCTGGAGCCGAGGAAAATAGCTATATTATCGAATCTTTGACGGGAATTCGTACAGTGCGCTCGCTGGCAATTGAACAGTCTGTACGTTGGAAATGGGAGGAACTGTTAAACAATCGGGTGAAGAAATCATTTAATGCGAAGGTGATTGGCATTCGCCTTACCATGCTTACTAGTGGAATTCAAACCTTCACAAGTACGGCGTTAATGTGGTTTGGAGCGTGGCAGGTAATTCAAGGGGAACTCAGCGTCGGTCAATTAGTTGCTTTTAATATGCTGGTGGGTAATGTCTTAGGTCCTTTCCAAAGGTTTTCTCAATTGTGGAATCAATTTCAAGAAATTGTTATTTCCACCGAACGTCTTAATGATGTACTAGAAGCAGAACCAGAAGAAGATTTACACAATAAACCCCGTAAAATCCTCGATAGACTAAACGGTCATATTCGCTTTGATAATGTCACCTTCCGCTATCATCCTGAAAGTAAAAATAATGTATTAGAAAATATCAATTTAGAAATCAAACCCGAACAAATGGTAGCCTTGGTAGGGCGCAGTGGTTCGGGAAAAACAACTCTTTCTAAATTGATTTTAGGCTTATATCCACCCACAGACGGAAAAGTACTTATTGATGGTCAGGATGTAAATAGTATTGCTCTACGCTCCTTGCGTTCTCAAGTCGGTGTTGTAGACCAAGACACCTTTCTATTCGGCGGTACTATCCGCGAAAACATTGCCATCGCTCATCCAGAAGCAACTATTGATGAAGTTATCCAAGCCGCACAATTAGCCGGAGCAGATGATTTTATCCGGCAACTACCGCTTAGCTATGAAACCCAAATTGGTGAAGGTGGTGGACTGCTCTCCGGAGGACAGCGGCAACGTCTGGCGATCGCCCGTGCATTATTAGGTAATCCCCGCTTGTTACTATTTGATGAAGCTACCAGCCATCTTGACACTGAATCTGAGCGTATAATTCAAAACAATCTGAAAACGATTCTCAGAGGCAGAACAAGTGTAATTATTGCTCACCGTTTATCTACAGTACGCAACGCAGACTTGATTTTGGTGATGGATAAGGGTGTATTAGTCGAAAGCGGAAATCATCAAGAATTAATCGATAAAAAAGGTCATTATTATTACCTCAACCAACAACAGTTAGCGCAAACTGCTTAATGGAATGGGCATGGGGCATTGGGCATGGGGCATTGGGCATTGGGGATTGGTAGTTGGTAGTTGGTAGTTGGAAATTGTTAAGAGTTATCTTCCCTTTGTCCACTTGTCTCCCCATGCCCCATGCCCCACGCCCCATGCCCAATTCCCCCATTTACAAATCAGGAGTACAACTATGACATACGTATCACCAGATAACTCGGCAGCATTTGTTGAGGAAGAATATAACAAGAGTCAAAACAACAATCAAGATCGGAAAACTGATAAAGAATATACTGATGAAAAATCGCAAT